>JAJDJN010000099.1 GCA_030267245.1 Desulfovibrio sp. OttesenSCG-928-A18 | reverse complement strand
CCATAAGCGACAAGGGCAGCCGGGGCGAGCGCGAGGACAAGAGCGGGCCGGAGATCATCTCCATCCTTGAGGCCAGCGGCTACGCCGTCGCGCACTATGCGATACTGCCCGACGAGCGGGAGCTTATCGCGGCCGAACTGGCCCGCCTTGCCGATGCGGAGCTGGCCCAACTGATCCTGACCACAGGCGGAACCGGTTTTTCCACAAGAGACATCACCCCCGAAGCCACCCTGGCTGTCGCTGAACGGCTCTGCCCCGGCATCCCTGAAGCCATGCGCGCCATGAGCATGGAAAAAACCAAAAGGGCCATGCTTACGCGGGGAACAGCGGTTCTGCGCGGCAAGAGCCTGATCATCAATCTGCCGGGCAGCAAAAAGGCCGTGCGCGAATGCCTTGAATGCGTAATCGACCAGTTGGGGCACGGCCTGGACATCCTTGCGGGAAACGCCTCCGAATGCGGCTCGGCGCATTCCCATCCATCACGCTGAGACCCGGCCCGGGTCGCGAGAAAAATGCCCCGGGCCCCGTCCTCCGGGCTTGCCCAAATCTTCGCGGCAGTATAGACAGAAAGACATGCCCGAGTCCCAAAAGACCGCCCCCGGGACTGGAGCAGTTTAGCTTTGGAATGTTTGCTCAAGGGCGAGCAGGGCTTGCCCGCAGGCATTTCAGGGCAGGGATTTGAGGACAAATCCTTGCAGAGCGAACACAATTTTCAAAGTGAATTTGCTCTGGAGACAGCCCCCAACGCCCCGTGCCCAGGGGCAACAGCGCCCGGCTGAAACGGACGCACGGGCGTGTTTCTGACGGCCGCGCCCGCGCTGGCGCTGCGTCCCGTTCGTAAAAGCGGCTCAAGGCAAGCGCCGCTACTTGACCGGATGACACATGAAACAGCTTTGGAGCCCATGGCGGCTGGAATACATCCTCGGCCCCAAACCGGAAAGCTGCGTTTTCTGCCTGCCCGAACACCGGGACGAGGATGAGGAAAGGCTGGTGCTGTTCCGGGGAAAAGGCGCTTTTGTGGTCATGAACAAATACCCGTACAACAACGGGCATCTTCTGGCCACGCCATACCGGCATGTAATGCGCCTTACGGATCTGACGCGCGAGGAGTCCATGGAACTGATGGACCTTTTGCGCGCCTGCACGCGGATTCTTTACAGCTGCTTTTCTCCGCAGGGGGTCAATATCGGGCTCAATCTGGGCGAAGCCGCTGGAGCCGGCATACGCGAACATCTGCATTTTCATCTGGTGCCGCGCTGGAACGGCGATTCCTCCTTCATCGCGGTGATGGATGAAGTACGGATGATCCCGGAACACCTGAAAAGCACCTATGCCACGCTCAAACCGCATTTCGCCGCCCTGGAGAACGCACCATGACAGGCGTGTCCCGCATCGCTTTTTGACTGGACAAAAACGGATCACGGGCAGGGAAAGTCTCTTGCCCCGGGCAAAGGCGTTTGGGTCATACACAAGACTGGGATGAGTTGAGGACCAACAACGCGAGAGGGAGGAAACTTCATGCGCTTTATCAAAGTCCTACTGCTGCTGGTGATCTTTGTTTTCGGTGTACTTTTCTTTGTCCAGAACAGCGCCGTGCTGCAGACCGAGATGAAGCTGGATCTGGATCTCGTTTACGGCTACCACTGGACGGTTGAGAAGATCCCCTTCTATTTTGTTGTCCTTGCGGCCTTTGCCCTGGGCATGCTCTTTGCCCTCGGCCTGCTGCTCATTGATCGCATCCGTCTCGGCTGCGCCCTGGTCGGCAAGAGCCGCAGCGTACGGCTCCTGGAAAAGCAGGTGCACACCCTGCAGGAGCAGGTGGCCAAAGAAGCGAAAATCATTGAAACCCGCCGCAGCGAAATGAAGGAACTCCCGGTCGCCTCCAACGCGGACAAGAAATAAGACGCAAGCGACCGGCACCCCGAACGCCGTGTTGCGCGCAGATGCCTGGGCCAGGGGAAAAACCCCTGGCGACGGGCTCAAGGGGCGGCTGCCCTTTGAGTCCGCCAGGCGAAATATCCACAGCTCTTTCCGCGTGCCGGACCTTTCGCTCGCACAACCACAGTCAGGAACGCCATGTCCTTTTCCGCGTGGCTGCGCAAATTATTTTTTCCCGCCGCACGCGGCAGTGAAAAGCCGGGCTCTTCGTATTCCACGGACCCGGCAGCACAGACCGTGCGCAAAGACAGCTTCGCAAGCCTGTGCGAACTGACCCGCCTTTCCTCGGACAGCCCCGGTGCCGCTGACGCCGCCTGCGACGACACCACGGACATCCTGCTGGCCATTGGCAACCGCTTTCGCGAACAGGGCGATATAGCCAAGGCCGTGCGCCTGCGTGAGAACCTGCTCTCCTTGAGCGACTCGCCCCAGAACAGCGGCAAGATCCTCTTTGAGCTCGGGCGCGACTATCGCAAGGCCGGTTTTCTGGACCGCGCCCTGAGCTCTTTCAAAGACGCCAAAAAACACGGCTTCCACGAACGGAAGATCAGCCAGGAGCTAGCCCTCATCTATGCCGACAGCGGTGATTTTGCCGCCGCCGCCGCGCAGTTCGCGGTTCTGGAAATGCCCTGGGCCGAAGCCTGCTTCCTTGTGCGCCAGGCCGAAGAAAGCGCCGACACGGGCCTGGACGACAAGGCCTACCGTCTGTTGAAGCGCGCCCTCGAGTGCTTTGATTCCTCGCCGGAGGCCTGGCTCGCCCTTGCGGTCATGAGCCTTGCCGGGGGCAACGCCTCCAAAAGCGTGGAGCATGCCGCATCGGGCCTGACCGGGGGCAGCGCCTCAACCCGCCTGATCCTTCTTGAAGGGCTGCACGCCTTTCTCAAGGGCCCGGCAAGGCCCGGGATCTCCGCCCCGATACTCGCCGCCTTTGCCAAAGGAATCGACAAGTGCGTGGCCAAGCTTGAGTTGGACGCCGTCATGAGCTATTACACGGGCCTTTTTATGCAGGCGGCCGGCAGCAGCGACGGGGCGGAACAGTGCTTTACCAAGTCCCTGATCGTGGACCCGGACTTCTGGGCCGCACGCCTCGGAATACTGACCATTGCCGCCGAACGCGAAAAGCTCCCCTCCCTGCTCTCCCAGCAAATCGCCTTTTTCACGCAACAGGGGGCGCAGTCCAAGCGTTTTTACTGCCGCCCCTGCGGCATGCGCCGCGACTCGGTATTTTCCTTTTGTCCGCGCTGTCAGGCCTGGCATTCCGTGGCCTTTCGCATGCGCTTAACCTGAGAACGCGCCGGGCAGCCAGCGCCTTTCAAGCGTCTTTTTTCATGAGCGATAGCACGCGTACAGCCAGCCCGCGCCACCCCGCGCCCCATATCCCGCCGGAACAGATCACCCCGATGTTCGCGCAGTATCTGGCCATCAAAAAGGAGCACGAAGACGCCCTGCTCTTTTACCGCATGGGAGATTTTTACGAACTCTTCTTTGATGACGCCATTGTCGCTTCCAAAGCCCTGCAGATCACCCTGACCAGCCGCAACTCACAGGCGGAGAATCCAGTTCCCATGTGCGGCGTGCCGCACCACAGCGTTGAAAACTACATCAACGAACTCATGGAACAGGGCTTCCATGTGGCGGTGTGCGATCAGATGGAAGACCCCAGGGCGGCCAAGGGCATCGTCAAGCGCGGCGTGACCCTGGTCCGCACCCCCAGCACCACTGTGGAAGATGCCGGGCTTGAGGCCAAGGGGCACAATTATCTCGGCGCGCTATACTGGGACAGGGAAAAAGGCAACGGCGGCGTGGCCTGGCTTGAATATTCCACCGGGGAGTGGTCCGGCCTTTTCAGCAAGCGCGAGGCGGATCTCTGGCAATGGGCGCAGAAAATGCAGCCGCGCGAACTTTTGCTGCCCGATCTTCCGGCCGAACTTTTCCGGGTGCCCGAGAGCCTGGGCCTGAGCGGCATCACCCCCATATTTCTGCCTTTGCGCATCTACTTCGACCTCAAAAACGCCGAAACCCGCATTCTGGAGGCGCAGAAGGTCCAGGAGCTCGGCGCCCTCGGCCTCAAGGGCAAGGACGGGCTGATCCGCGCCTGCGGAGCTCTGCTCGGCTACCTGATGCAGACGCAGAAGCAGGCGGCGACGCACATCAAAACCTTTACGCCCCTTGACTTGGGCCGCCACCTGGTCATTGACGAGATCAGCGAGCGCAATCTGGAAATCTTCCGCCGCCTGGACGGGCGCAAAGGCAGGGGTACCCTGCGCCGGGTTCTTGATGAAACCATCACCCCCATGGGCGGAAGGTTGCTGGAAGAACGTCTGCGCCATCCGTGGCGGGAACTGGAGCCCATAGCCGCCAGCGCCGATGCGGTGCAGTTTTTTTATGAACAGACGCATAAGCGCGCCGCCCTGCGTGAAGCCCTGGATGCGGTGTTCGACCTCGAACGTCTGTCAACGCGCATAGAATTAGGCCGTTCCACGCCCCGGGATTTCGTGGCCATGGGCCAGAGCCTGGCCTGCCTGGCCGGGGTGCAAAAAGCCCTTGAGGCAAGCCCACCCGGCCTGTACCCTTCGGCGGAGGACGTGAACTTCCCCCCTCTGCTGCACAGTCTTTACTCCCATTGGGACAGCCTGGAGGATCTGGGCGAACTGCTGCTCTCGGCCCTTGTGGACTCGCCGCCGCCAACCATAACCGAAGGCGGGCTGTTCAAGGCCGGCTACAACAGCGAACTGGACGCCCTGCTGGATCTGGTGGAAAACGGCGAACAAAAGCTGCAGGCCCTGCTGGCCAGAGAGCAGCGGGAACATGCCCTGCCCAGGCTCAAGCTCGGCTACAACCGCGTGTTCGGTTATTATTTTGAATTGCCCAAAACGCAGGCGCAGGGCGCGCCGGAGCATTTCTCCCGCCGTCAGACCGTGGCCAATGCCGAGCGCTACATCAGCCCGGAGCTCAAGGAACTTGAGGACGCCATCATGGCGGCCGGTGAAAGTCGCAAAAAACTGGAATATACGCTGTTTCAGCAACTGCGCGAACATATAAAGGCCAACCGGGAGCGGGTGCTCTTCATGGCCGAAGCCCTGGCCGGGCTCGACTTCTGGCAGGGCCTTGCGGAGTGCGCCGCCAAAAGGGACTGGAAACGTCCGCAACTGCACACGGGCACGGATATACACATCCGCCAGGGGCGGCACCCGGTGGTGGAGGACATGGCCGGCCCCTCCGGCTTTGTGCCCAATGATCTGCACATGGATGCAAAACGCCGGGTGCTGATCATCACCGGCCCGAACATGGCGGGCAAGTCCACAGTGCTGCGCCAGGCGGCCATTATCGTCCTTCTCGCCCAGATGGGTTCCTACGTACCGGCCGCTGACGCCTCCATCGGCCTTGCCGACCGCATATTCTCGCGCGTGGGCGCTTCGGACAACCTGGCCCAGGGGCAGAGCACCTTCATGGTGGAGATGATGGAAAGCGCCCGCATCCTGCGCCAGGCCGGCAGCAAAAGCCTGATCATCCTGGATGAAATCGGACGCGGCACCAGCACCTTTGACGGCCTTTCCCTGGCCTGGGCGGTGGTGGAGAACCTGGCCGGACGAAGCGAGGGCAAGGGCGGGAGCAAGCCCGGCATACGCACGCTCTTCGCCACCCATTATCATGAGCTCACGGCCCTTGAAGGGCGTATCCCGGGCGTACACAACATGAACATCGCCATCCGCGAACACGGCGGCGAGATTGTATTTTTACGCCGGCTGGTGCCCGGCCCCTCGGATCGCAGCTACGGCATTGAAGTGGCAAAGCTGGCCGGGGTGCCCATGCCTGTGGTGCAGCGGGCCAGGCAGATCCTTTCCGTGCTGGAATCCACCCGGGCCGCAGACGCGGGGGCCGGCACCGCTGAAGCCGTGCAACAGCTGCTGCCGGGCTTGAGCGGGGATGCGGCACAGGCGCCCGGGCCCAGGCACCCGGCCCTGCTGCCGCCGGAGGAAGAAAAGGCGGCCCACCCGCTTTTTACAATCCTCGGGGATATTGATACAGACAATCTTACGCCCATGCAGGCCCTGGCTCTGATCATCGAATGGAAACAACTCTGGGGAGGAGAAGACTGATGCAAGCGACTGGAACCGCGTCCCCCACCGGGGCTGCCGGAAAGCCACCGTATTTTGCCCGGCCCCTCCCGGCCGTTCTTGCCCTTGTTATGCTCCTTGGCCTCGGCGCATGCGGCAAGACGGGTTTTCCCGAACCACAGGACCCATCCAGAAGCTTTGCCTGGAAGGAAGTGAACGCCAAGGTTATTGGCAGGTGCCTGGCCTTTACCGGCTCTTTTGAAGGAGCTTATGAAAACTTCGGCGGTTTGCGCCTGGAGATTGCCGGCCTCGACGGCCCGGACGAATGCCCGGGCTGCCCCTTTGTGCCGGAGGAGACGAACGAAATTTCCCCCCGCGAGGCGGGCTTTGACCGCAACAGCGGCAGCATCGCCTTTTCCTATTGCCCGCAAAAGGCCAGGGCCTACCGCTGGCGCCTTGCCGGCATCAGCGTTTACAGCCGCCTGCCCCATGCGACCATGGTGGACAGGCTTGTCGTTGTGGAGCCCTGATATCCCGATACTGCCCGTCTTTTACGGCCCCGGGGGTCGCCCGCGCCCGGCATGAGCCCCAAGCGAATTATGACGAAAATCGCAGTTGAGCAACGCTCCTTCATTGTTGCGGCGCAAGATGCCGGGGAACGACTGGATCGTTTCCTGGCAAAAGCGCTTGGCGCCGAAGGCCACTCCAGGGAGAAAATCAAAAAACGCATTTGCGAAGGGGCCGTGCTTGTGGACGGCCTGCCCGTTCTTGCGCCCCGGCAGCTTCTTGCCCGGGGAAGCCGGGTGGACATCGGCATTGCGGCCCAAAGCCCGCGCCTTCGGGCGGAACAGGGGGAACTGAGCATTCTCTTTCAGGACGACTGTCTTGCCGTGCTGAACAAGCCCGCCGGGCTCACAGTCCACCCCGCGCCCGGGCGCGAGCAGGGCACCCTGGCCCACCGGCTCCTGGCCCACTTCCCCCAGCTTGCGGCCCTGGACGGCTTTCGCCCCGGCATCGTGCACAGGCTGGACAAGGACACCAGCGGACTGATCCTGGTGGCCCTGAACGAACGCTCCCGTCTGGGCCTTGCGGCCCTTTTCGCCCGGCACAAGGTGTACAAGGAGTACCTTGCGCTGGTGCAGGGCGTTCCGGCACAGCCGCAAGGCGGCATTGACGCGCCCATCGGCAGGCACCCGACGCAAAAGACGCGCATGGCGGTTCTGCCCTCCGGCAAACAGGCCACCAGCGCCTGGCGCACGCTGTATGCGGACGAAGCCGGGCGCTTCGCCCTTGTGGCGGTGCGTATTTTCAGCGGCCGCACCCATCAGGTGCGGGTGCACATGCGCCACCTTGGGCATCCGCTCTGGGGCGACGCCCTGTACGGCGGCAAAAAGGCCAGCGACCCCGCCCTTGGCGCCCCGGAGCGGCAGATGCTCCATGCCTGGAAACTGGCTTTCACCCATCCCTGCGCGGGGCATGAGGCCGAGTTGAGCTTTG
>JAJDJN010000098.1 GCA_030267245.1 Desulfovibrio sp. OttesenSCG-928-A18 | reverse complement strand
TCCGCGTTAAGGTCGCCCATGGTCATCTGCCCGAGCGCGTCGTTACAGCACAGACTGGCGCGGCCGTCCGGCCGGATGACGAACTGCCGGAATGGATAGATGCAGTTGACAGAAGGCGGGCGCACGGGCGCTTTGCGGTTGGGCGCGTTGCCGCCCCGACTGCTTAGCACGACGCTGGGGTTGCGCAGTTGGATGACCACGGTTTTATTCTTGATTAGTTTTTCGCCTTCGGGGCTTTTGCAGTAATCGTGAATTTCCTGGACATTCGGATGCATCTCCGGGCTATCTTTGTAATTGTTGATGAAGATGCGGTCAAAACTGGGGAGCAGGGTGCGGAAGAGGTCCAGTGACAAGAGCGTACCGTTGGTGAACATCTTGATAAACGCTTGGGGCAGCCTGGCTCTGGCCTGGGCGGCGAATTCCGGCAAACGCTTGTCGAGGAGCGGCTCGTTATTCGAATGCAGGGACAGCCCAGCCCGGTATTGCAAATCCGCCAGTTGGCCGAGGATGTTTGAAAACAAGTCTTCGGTCATGCGGGCGTACGGCCGTTGCGGCTCGTTACGGTTTACCGGGCAGAATTCGCAGGCGCCGTTGCAGCGGTTGACGGTCTCGATTTCAATCCGGGAAAAGAGCGGGGGGATGGCTGTATTCTGAAAAGCGGCGATGGTGGAGTCGATTTCTTTTTTTCGAATAAAGCTGCGGATGCTGTAATGGATTTTAGCGCGCATCAAGGGCAGAACGCGCCACCAAAAACTGTTCTCCCTGGCCCACCGGTTCGTGTAAACGAGCAGCCCCCGGCCCTGTCTATTAACCACGTGAATGACTCCTGAAAAGTGTGCTCGGGCGTTCGGCGAACCATGCTCGCCGTTAAGCAAGCACTTCAAAGCGAAACTGCTCTAATAGTGACGTCAGGCACACCGCCATACGGGTGAAACCATACGGCCTGCGCCATGCAAAAAAAGCCCCCCGGCATTGGGGCTATGGGTAGTGGCTGACAATTGTGCGTAATTGTGAATTGGATGCCGGATTGTGAAAAAAATGCCGGAAAAGGAGAACCGTGGAACCGAAAGCGGCGTCAGGCCCGCTCAGCTGGTCTTCTTAATATGGCAAAGGGCAGCAATGGTCGCGGCAAGACCCAGGAAGAAAAATAGAAAGTCCATGAGTGCTCTCCTTTTGCTTGAGGTGAAGGTTGTAGCGGCAAAAAGCGTCTGTTCATCCGGCCTGAAGCCATGTCCGGCATATCCGGAAGATATTTATTAAATACCGCAACGTTGTTTCCGAACAGCGCGCAGTCTTTTTAATCGTTTGACGCCCGCCTGGAGCCGCCGCGCGCTCACATAAAAGTTTTGCGCCAGCGCCACGAGCACATGCCGACGAAAAAGACAATACCCGCAATGACGCTTTTACACAAGGCCCTGAACAGGGAAAAAATGGTACAGAATGTTGTACCCGCCTGGTCCGCCGCCGACCGCCAGCCTTGAAACTCCCTTTCTCCGCCCCCGGGTTCCGGCTGGCATGCTCCGGCCGGAGGCGCTTTTTGACATGAGCGAGGCGGAGATTATTCTGGTAATTTTTTCTGATATACGCTATGGTTATGCGACGCGGCCCGCTGTTTTTATTTTTTCGGGTATTGCCGCGGCACTTCCAGACCGGAGGACTATAATGCAAATCCCCGTAATTGTTATGGGTGCGGCCGGAAGAATGGGGTCCACCATGTGCCGCCTGGTGCGGGAGTTCGATGATCTGCAACTGGCCGGAGCTGTGGAGCGGCCGGGCCAGCTTGACCGACTTGCCGGCCTGCCCTGTGCCGTTAGCTCGGATGTGACGGAGCTCATGGCCAAGGTTCCGGGCGCCGTGCTCATAGACTTTACCGCTCCCTCCGCTTCGCTGGCCACGGCCCGGGCGGCGGCCGGCGCGGGTTGCGCCCATGTTATCGGCACCACCGGTTTTTCCGTCGGGGAGCGGGAGGAGTTGGAGGCCCTGGCCAAAGATACCCCCCTGTTCTGGTCGCCGAACATGAGCATCGGGGTCAACGTGCTGCTGCAGGTGCTGCCGCTACTGACGCAGCTGCTTGGCGAAGCCTACGACATCGACATGATGGAAATCCACCACAACAAGAAAAAGGATTCCCCCAGCGGCACCGCCCTGCGCCTGGCCGAGGCCGTGGCCGAGAGCAGGGGAGTGGAGCTTGAGGATGTGGCCTGCTACTGCCGGCATGGGATCATCGGCGAGCGGCCGCAAGGCGAGCTTGGCATCCAGGCCATTCGCGGCGGTGACGTGGTGGGGGTGCACACCGTGTACTTCATGGGGCCTGGCGAGCGCATCGAACTCACCCACCAGGCGCATTCGCGTGAGAACTTCGCCAACGGAGCCCTCAGGGCGGTGCGCTGGCTGCACGGCAGAGAAGCGGGCAGGCTTTACAGCATGAGAGACATCCTGGGATGAAAATAGCCTTGATCCAGAGCAACCCCGTGACCGGGGCGCTGCGGCGGAATATGGACTGGCTCATGTCCGCCGCCCGGCAGGCGGCGAACATGGGGGCTGACCTTTGCATCGCGCCGGAGATGGCCCTGTGCGGGCGCAATATCGGCGATTTTCTGCTGCGCAGCGGCTTTGCGGCCCAGTGCCGCTCGGTGCTGGACAGCGCTGCGGCCGAACTTTGGCGCACCAAAGACATGCCCCCGCTGCTGCTCGGGGCGCCGGTGGCGAACACAGTGCCCGAAGGCAAGAATCTGCAGAACTGCGCGGTGCTGCTGCATGAAGGTCGGGTGCGGGTGGTGGGGCGCAAGGTGCTGCTGCCCTCGGAGGGCGTGGACGAAGACACGCGCTACTTTGAGCCCGGGGTCGGCTGCGGGGCCCTGTATATAAAGGGTCGGCGCATTGCCGTGACCGTGGGGGAGGATATCTGGAAGGCCCAGACTTTCTGGCAGGAGCGCCGGAATATCGACGGCAACCCTGTGGCGGCCTTTATCGCCGCCGGCGGGGCTGACGCCATTGTGAACATTTCGGCCCTGGCCTATGCCCAGGGCCGTCCGGCCCTGTACGAGCGTACCCTGTGCCGCCTGGCCGCCCATTACCGGGTGCCAGTGGCCGTGGCCAATTTGTCGGGCGGCAACGACGCCCTGGTTTATTACGGGGGCAGCATGGCTTCCAGCGCCAACGGAGTGCTGCTGGCCCGCGCGGCCATGTTCGCCGAGGAGTTGCTTCTGCTGGATCTGGACGGCAGGGAAAAGGGCCCCATAGCGCTTGGTCTGGATTCCATGGAAGAGATCTGGCAGGCCATTGTGCTGGGTACGCGCGATTTTGTGCGCAAATGCGGTTTTTCCAGGGTGGTGCTTGGTTTGTCCGGCGGGGTCGATTCTTCGCTGGTGGCCGCCATCGCGGCCGAAGCCTTCGGGCCGGAGCAGGTCACCGGCTTGATCATGCCCTCGCCCTATTCCAGCGAGGGCAGCGTCACCGACGCCCTGGCCCTGGCGCACTCCCTTGGCATTGAGGCGCATATACTGCCCATCGACGATATTCTGGCGGCCTGTGAACGGAGCTTTGCGGCCAGTTTCAGCAACGGCCTCAAGGGGCTCGCGGAGGAAAACACCCAGGCCCGGATCCGTTGCGACCTGCTGATGGCCTATGCCAACCGTTTTGGAGCGCTGCTGCTGGCTACCGGCAACAAATCCGAGGCCGCCGTTGGCTACGCCACACTGTATGGCGACCTTGCCGGGGCCATTGCGCCCATTGGAGATTTGTACAAGCATCAGGTTTACGCCCTCTGCCGCTGGCGGAACATGCTGCGCCCCGGCTCCCTGCCCGAGGCCGTGCTCAGCAAGGAGCCGTCGGCGGAACTGGCCCCGGGGCAGAAGGATTCCGACAGCCTGCCCCCCTATGATCTGCTGGACGCCATGCTCTTTCACATCATTGAGGGCGGCGAAAACCTCGCCCAGTTGATTGACAGGGGCTACGACGAAGAACTGGCCCGCTCCATTGTGCGTATGGTGGAGAAGGCCGAATTCAAACGCCGCCAGGCGCCCTTTGCGCTGCAGCTCAGCACGCGCGCTTTCGGGGGCGGGCTGCGTATTCCCATCGCGGTCGCGGATTCGCAATGCTGACCCGCGGCACAGCCCCGGCAGCGCGGCTTCTTGTCGCGCGTCTGAAGGGGTAGGCTGTTATGAGTTTGCGCTATGGCATATTATTAGCCTTTATCGTAGGGCTGCTGGTGATCGGCGCGAGCAGCTACAGCCTGTTCAAGGCCCGCATTTTACCCCGTTTCGACAGCGTGGAGCGTGATTCCATGCGCCGTAGCGCCGCCCTGGTTCAGGCCCTGCTCGCGCGCGACCGCAGCGTTCAGCGTACGCTGGTAAGCAACTATGCCGAACTTGACGGCATGTACGGCTTTTTCATCAATCCCAACGAGAACCGGCATTTTGCCGCGCGCATTTTTTCCCCCCTTGTGCTGGAGAATAACGCCCTGTCCGGTGTGGCGCTGGTTACCGCTGACGGGCGGGTGCTTTTTTCGCGTTTCAGGCCCTCAGCCGAGCATCCGTTCACGGTCATGCCCGCGGAGCTTGTGGCAATAATTGGGCCGGGCGGCCACTTTTTCGGCCCTGGCGAGGGGGTGCTGGACGGCTTTCTTCCCTTTGGCGACGACGTGATTCTGGCCAGTGCCGCGCCTGTGCCTCCGCCCTCACCCCAGCTTGCCTCGCCCGGGCGCCTGATCTTTTTGCACAAGGGAACAAAGGGGGAGCTGGAACGCATCGGCCTTCTGGTGCGCATGCGTCTGAGCCTCGAAATCCCGCAAGACGGGCAGCTCCAGCCGAGGCTGGTGGAGGCCATGGCCGCCGGCAGCACGGTCTGGCCGGAAGATGTCGACAGCTATGCCTTTCTCATCGGGCGCAGTTTTGTTGATCCTCGGGACTCGATTTTTGCCGTGCGCGGCGAAGTGGATCGCCTGACTCTGCATACCGCCAGGGGGGTAAGCGATTTTTTCTGGAAATCCTTTCTGCTCATAGTGGGTTTTGTAATTCTGTTTTCCTGGCTGGTAATGGAGTTTTTTCTCCTGCGTCCTCTGCATCGTCTGCACCTGGGCATCCGCAAGATCGAAACCGGCGAGGACCGCGAAGGCCGGGTGCCGGAACGCGGCTCCGGAACCTTCCGTTCACTGGCCTCGGGCATTAACGCCATGGTGGCGGCGGTGCGGCGCGAGCGTCTGAGCCGGCAGTCGGCTGTTGAAGCCAGCCGGGCCAAGAGCGAGTTTCTGGCCAATATGAGCCATGAGATCCGCACGCCCATGAACGCCATTATCGGGCTTTCCTTTCTGCTGCAAAAAACCGAACTCAACGCCCGGCAGCGGGACTACGCGGGCAAGATTCATCATTCCGCCAAGGGGCTTTTGGGCATTATCAACGATATTCTTGATTTTTCCAAGATCGAGGCAGGCAAGCTGAGCATCGAGGAGGTGCCCTTCAGCCTTGACGATGTGTTTGACAATTCCGGCGCCCTGTTCCAGGGCCCTTGCGCGGCCAAGAGCCTGGAGCTTGTCATGGCGTTGTCCGCAGACGTGCCGCGCGCCTTGCGCGGCGACCCCCTGCGCCTGTCCCAAATCCTGAACAACCTGATCAGCAATGCGGTCAAGTTTACGGAACAGGGGGAGATCATCGTGCGCTGCGAGCTGCGGCAGCGGGAGGGCGAAAGGCTGTTGCTGCACTGTTCCGTTAGCGACAGCGGCATCGGCATGAGCGAGGAGCAGATATCCCGGCTGTTCACGGCCTTCAGCCAGGCCGACGCTTCCACTTCGCGCAAATACGGCGGCACCGGCCTTGGTCTGGTCATTGTGCGCAATCTGGTGGAGCTTATGGGCGGCAGGCTCAAAGTCGACAGCGCGCCGGGCAAGGGCACGCAGATGTCCTTTATCTGCCCCTTCCGGCTGGACGCTTCCGACAGGGCTTTTCCCGAGCCGTGCGAGCACCTGCGCGGCGCCCGGGTACTGCTCATTGTGCCGCATCATGTGGTACGGCGGGTCATGAATGACATGCTTGAAACTTTCGGCATGAATGTTTCGGCCTGCACGGACGCCGAGCAGGGCGTCGCCCTGGTGCAGGAGGGGCATATCCTTGGCAGGCCCTTTGCCCTGGTCATTCTGGACAGGGATCTGCCGGGCATGAGCGCGCAGGTGGCCACGGCGGCTTTCAAGGCGGGCATCAAGCCGGCCGAGCCCCTGCCGGTTATAGTTATTGCCCAGGCGCGCACGGACGCCGGGCCGGAAAGCATGCCCGAGCCCCCCGACTCCTACCTGCTCAAGCCGGTGAGTTCCAGACTGCTACGCGAGGCGATGCTCGAGATTTTTGCCTTTGCCAGGGTCAGGCATGCCGCGCGCGAGCGCGACGGCGCGGGCCCGGACGCCGGGCATAGCCAGGGCCTTATGACGGCCGCCCCGGAACTTGCGCGGCCGGCCCCGGAATCCGGCGAGCCTGCCGCGTTGCGCACCAATGCGCCGGCGGAACAAGCGGATGCGGACCCGGAGCAGGCCGGCGCGGCCCCGGCGGCCTGGAAGCAGGGGCCTGGGACGCAGGGCCCGGGAGCGCAGGCACAGCGCTACGATTTTGGCGGCAAGCGTGTATTGCTGGTGGAGGACAACCCGATCAACATGGAGATTGCTCTGGAACTGTTACGCGATGTCGGTCTGGAAGTCGTCTGCGCGGTGAACGGGCTCGAAGCTCTGGAACGGGTGGCGGAGTCGAGCGCTTCACCGGCTTTTGACCTGGTGCTCATGGATATTCAGATGCCGGAAATGGACGGCTACCAGGCCACACAGGCCTTGCGCTCGGATCCGGCGCACCAGGGTCTGGTGATCATCGCCATGACCGCCCATGCCATGGTTGAGGAGCGCGAGCGCTGTCTGGAAGCGGGCATGCAGGCGCATATTACCAAGCCCATCGACCTGGACAGGCTGTACGGCACCCTGGCCGTTTTTTTGGAAGGCGGGGATCCGGCCGCCGGGCCTCATGAAGACCGGGGGCTGGCCCCGTTCGCTTCGCCCGGCCCGTCTGGCCTGTCTGGACTATCTGGGCCCGGGACGGACGCGCGGCAAAGTCAGGCTGGCGAAGGGACGGGCGCGCGGCAAAATCCGGCTGGCGAAGGGGCGGAAGAAAGTCCGACCGGAAGCAGGGCGGCCGGGCTGGCATTGGAGTACGGCGCGGGCGGCGACAAGGCCGGCCCTTTGCATGGGCTGGAAGCTCTGGACCTGGAGGGTTTCGCCGTCAAAGAATCCCTGAGCGCCCTTGGCAACAATCTGCTGGTTTTCAACGGTTTGTTGCGGCGTTTTCACCAGGAGTACGCCAATCGTCTGCCCGAACTGCGGAACATGGTAAGCGCCTGTCGCACAGATGAATTGCTGGTGCAGGCCCACGGCATCAAGAGCCTGGCCGCGAGCATCGGCTTCAGGCCGCTGGAAAAGGCGGCAGCGGAACTGGAAACCGCCTGTTCCAGAGGTTGGGAAGACGAACAGATCCTGATTGCGGGAGAGCGCATGCTGGGCGAACT
>JAJDJN010000097.1 GCA_030267245.1 Desulfovibrio sp. OttesenSCG-928-A18 | reverse complement strand
ATGGGGGGCCAGGGGCGTCATGCCCCTGACGGGGGCATGGCCGCAGGCTGTTGCCGGCTACTGCCAGCCGCCGCCAAGGGCTTTGAAAAGAGTGATGGCGTTGGTTTCGCGCAGGAGTTTGGTGGAAATGTGGCTTTGCTGGGCGCTGTACAGGGAGCGCTGCGCATCCAGCACGTTCAGGTAACTGTCCACCCCCACCTCATAGCGGGCCGAGGCGAGATTATAGGCCTGGGTTGTGGATTGCAGCAAAGCCGTTTCAGCGGCCATCTGCTCGCCGATGTGCTGGCGTTGCACCAAAGTATCGGCCACTTCCCGGAAGGCGCCCTGAATGGTGCGTTCATAGTCGGCCACAGCTATATCCCGGTCGGCTTCGCTCATTTCAAGGCGGGCGATATTGCGGCCGGTGTCAAAGATGGGCAATGAAACCTGGGGCAAAAAACTCCAGAAACCCGAGCCGCTGGCAAAGAGCTGTGAACTTTCGTTGCTCAGGGTGCCCAGGGCTCCGGTCAGGGCGATGGTGGGGAAGAAGTTGGCCCTGGCCGCGCCTATGTTGGCGTTGGCCGCCTTGAGCCGGTGCTCTGCCGCCTGTATGTCCGGCCTGCGCTCCAGCAGGGACGAGGGCAGGCCCTCGGGGATATCGGCCAGCATTTCCACCCTGGAGAGCTTGCGAATGTCCGGCAGCCCGGCGGGCAGGGGGGCGCCCAGAAGCAGGGAAAGATAATTCTCCGCCTGCCCCACGCTGGTGGCGTAGCGCGCCACATTGGAGCGGGCTTCCTCCATGATGCTTTTGGCCTGGCTGACTTCAAGCTGTGAGGCCACGCCGGAGCGGAATTTGTTGGCGACCAGTTCATACTGGCCCTTGCGGTTCTTGTATGTCGCCCTGGTAATATCCAGGAGTTCCCTGTCGGCGATAAGCTGCAGATACACGCCCGCCACCTCGGCCACCAGAGCTATCTGGGCCGTCTGGGCGTCGTTTTCCACCGAATAGTAAGTTTCAAGGGCGGCTTCGCTCAGGCTGCGGATGCGGCCGAAGAGATCGAGTTCAAAGGCGCTGAAGCCGAGGGAGGCGGAGTACTGGCGTTCAATATAGGGCAGCCCGGTCATGGACATTTCCCTGGGCACCCGCTGGGCGCTTGATGAAGCCGCGGCGGCCACGGTGGGCAGCAGATCCGCCCGCTGGATGCGGTACTGGGCGCGCACCTTTTCGATATTCAGCATGGCGATGCGCAGGTCGCGGTTATTGGCAAGGGCGGTTTCGATCAGCAATTGCATTCCCGGATCCCGGAAAAACTGCCGCCAGACCGGCACCTGGGCCGGGCTTCCGTGCAGGCCGCCCCCCCTGGCGTAATCTCTGGGCACGGGCATGCCCGGCCGCTCATATTTGGGAGCCATTGTGCAGCCCTGAGCGAACAGGACAAGGCACAGCACTGTTGTGATGACGCTATGCCGGAACTTAGGCATTCTGTTCTCCTTGCTCGGAAGAGGCGATGGCTTTTGGCGCTTTTTCCTCGACTTCTATTTTGACCCTGAAGACCTTGCTCACCACCACGAAGAAAACGGGCGTGTAGTATATGCAGCAAAAGGTAGCCATGATCATGCCGGCCATGACCGCCGTGCCGATGGCGTTCTGGCTGCCCGAGCCGGCCCCGGTGCTGATGGCAAGGGGGAGCACCCCGAGGATAAAGGCCAGGGAGGTCATGATGATCGGACGCAGGCGAAGGCGCACGGCATGCACCACCGCTTCAATGAGTTCCTTGCCCGACTCCTCCATCTCCTTGGCGAATTCCACAATCAAAATGGCGTTCTTGGCTGAAAGGCCGACTGTGGTGAGCAAACCTACCTGGAAATATACGTCATTGTCCAGGCCGCGCAGATAGGCCCCGGCCAGGGCGCCGATAACGCCGAAGGGGACCACCAGCATGACGGAAAAGGGAATGGACCAGCTTTCATACAAAGCGGCCAGGCACAAGAAGACCACGAGCAGTGAAATAGCATACAGGGCGGGGGCCTGGGCGCCGGACATGCGCTCCTGATAAGAAAGGCCGGTCCAGGAAAAGTCAAAACCGGACGGAAGTTCCCGCGCCAGCGTCTCCATAAGATCCATGGCCTGGCCCGAACTCTTGCCCGCCACCGCCTCGCCCATGATTTCTATGGAAGGCATGCCGTTGTAGCGCTCCAGCCGGGGGGAGCCATAGCTGGCATGGCCGCTGAGAAACGCGGAAAAAGGCACCATTTCACCCTTGGCGTTACGCACGTAATAGCGGTTGAAGTCGCTCTCCTGCATGCGATAGGGCGCATCCGCCTGCATATAGACCTTTTTCGTACGCCCCTTGTCCATGAAGTCGTTGACGTACATGCTGCCCCAAAAGGTCGAGATCGTGGTGTACAGCTCGTTGATGGACACGCTCAAGGCGGACGCCTTGGCCAGGTCGATATCAAGGGTATACTCTTCCACGTCGTCCAAACCGTTGGCGCGCACGTTCTGCAACAGGTCCGCCCGCGCCCGCGCCTTGCCGAGCAGTTCGTTCCGGGCCTGCATCAAAGCCTCGTGGCCATGGTTGCCCCGGTCTATGAGCTCAAAGTCAAAACCTGTTGCCTGACCGAGTTCCACCACTGCCGGAGGGGCAAAGGCGAAAATAAGTGCCTCCCGGATGCCGGAAAAATGGCCCATGGCCCTTGCCTGGATGGCGGGGACCTTGTGTTCCTTGCCGCTGCGCTCGCTCCAGTCCTTCAGGCGGACAAAAGCCATGGCCGAGTTCTGGCCCATGCCGCTGAAGCTGTAGCCGGCCACCGTCATCAGCGAGTCAACGGTATCGGCTTCCCTGGTCAGAAAATACTCTTCAATCTGTTCCAGGACACTTATGGTCCGCTCAAAGGAAGCGGCCGGGGGAAGCTGCACCTGGACAAACAAAATCCCCTGGTCCTCATCAGGCAAAAAGGCCGAGGGCAGACGCAGAAACAAAAAGGCCATCAGGGCCACGGCGCCGCCATAAATGACCAGATAACGCAGGGGCTTGAGCACCATGTTGTGCACTGCCAACTGGTAATTGGCCGTGCGCTTGTCAAACCAGCGGTTAAAGACGCCGAAAAAGCCCATCTGGGCCTTGTGCTGGTTCTTCTTGGCCCGGAGCATGGTGGCGCATAGCGCCGGGGTCAGCACAATGGCCACAACTACGGACAGGACCATGGAAGAAACAATGGTGATGGAGAACTGCCGGTAGATAACCCCAACGGACCCGCCGAAAAAGGCCATGGGGACGAACACGGCGGAGAGCACCATGGCAATGCCCACAAGGGCCCCGGTGATCTGGTCCATGGATTTGCGCGTGGCTTCCCTGGGCGACAGACCCTCCTCGTGCATGACCCGCTCGACGTTTTCCACCACAACAATGGCGTCGTCCACAAGCAGGCCGATGGCCAGCACCATGCCGAACATTGTCAGGGTGTTGATGGAAAAGCCGAAAGCCGCGAGCACGGCAAAGGTGCCGAGCAGCACCACCGGAACCGCGATGGTCGGGATGAGCGTTGCCCGAAAATCCTGCAAAAACAGATACATGACCAGAAAGACCAGGAGAATGGCCTCCCCGAGGGTCTTGTACACCTCGTCAATGGATATGCGCACAAAGGGCGAGGTGTCGTAGGGATAGACGATCTTCATCCCGGCCGGAAAGAACTCGGAGAGCTTTTCCACTTCAGCCTTGACCGCGGAGGCCGTATTCAGGGCGTTGGCCCCGGTGGCAAGCTTGATGGCCATGCCCGCCGAACCCATCCCCTTGTAGCGGGCGGAGGCGTAAAAGTTTTCCCCGCTCAGTTCAATGCGCGCCACATCCTTCAGGTACACCGTGGAACCGTCGGGATTGACGCGAAGCATGATGTTCTCGAACTGTTCAACAGTCTGCAGGCGTGAAGCGGCGTTCACGGTCATGCTGATCTGCTGCCCGGCCACAGCCGGGCGGCCGCCCAGTTGTCCGCCCGGCACCTGGACGTTCTGCGCCTGTATGGCCGCGGCCACTTCTGAAACGGAAAGCCTGTACTGCTCGAACTTTTCCGGCTTGCACCAGACGCGCATGGCGTATTGGGCCCCGAAAACCTGAATATCGCCCACGCCCTGCACCCGGCTTATGGGGTCCTGCACGTTGCTGACCATATAGTCGGTAAGGTCATAGGCGGTCATGCTGCCGTCTTCTGACACAAAGCCGACCACAAGAAGAAAGTTCTTGACCGACTTTGTGACCCTGATGCCCTGGCGCTGCACCACTTCGGGCAGCAGGGGCGTGGCGAGTTGCAGCTTGTTCTGCACCTGCACCTGGGCGATATCGGGATCGGTCCCGGCTGCAAAGACCAGGTTGATGGTGGCCTGGCCCATGGCGTCGCTGGTGGAATACATGTAGACCAGGTGATCGATGCCCTTCATCTGTTGCTCGATGACCTGGGTGACGGTGTCTTCCACCGTTTTGGCGGACGCGCCCGGATATGTGGCCTGGATTGCGATTTCGGGCGAAGCGATTTCCGGATACTGGGCAACAGGCAGGGAATAAAGGGAAAGCACCCCCGCCAGCATGATGATGATGGCGATTACCCAGGCAAAAATAGGACGATCAATAAAAAATCTGGCCATTTGCGTACCGCCTTATTTCTCCGTTCCGGAGCCGGCTGGCGCGCCCTGCTCGCTTTTTGCGGCCCCCTGGCCGGAGGGCCGGGAGTTGCCGCCGTCCTCTTTCGGGCTCTGCGTACCCGTGGATGCACCCGGATTGACCGGTTCCGGTTCGCCCTTGACCTGGGCTCCAGGCCGGACACGCATGTAGCCTTCAAGCATGATTTTTTCACCCGGCTTGAGTCCGCCGTTGACCAGCCAGTCGTTGCCGACGGTTCTGTCAACAGAGATCACGCGCGCTTCAAGGGTGTACACGTCCGGCAGATCCTTGTTCTTGTCGTCCTTCACCAGCACCTGGACCACGGGTTCGCCGCGGTTGTTGCGGATCACGGCCTTGCGCGGAATGAGAATGGCCCGTTCGTTCACGCCTTCCTCAAGGATGGCCCGGACATACATGCCCGGCATGAGAACGCCGTCCGGGTTGGGGAACAGGGCGCGGATGGTGACCACGCCGGTGCTCTGTTCCACCGTGACCTCGGAAAATTTCAGGGTACCGACAACGTCAACCAATTCCTTGAGCGGCTTGCCTTCGGCATCCTTGAGCGCTTCGCCGGTGACGGGGTCTTTTTTTGGCACGGCCTGCAGATAGCGGGTGCCGTCTTCCAGGCGCAGGGTGGCCTGCATGGCGCTTTCGCCGCTGGAGCGCAGTTCGCCGCTGCCAAAGGCGCGCTTGAGGCGCAGAAGATCGCTGCTGGACTGCGTAAGGTCCACGTACATGGGATCAAGCTGCTGCACGGTGGCAAGGGCCGTAGCCTGATTCTGGGTTACCAGCGCCCCCGGGGTGACGGAGGAGCGGTCAATGCGCCCGGAGATGGGCGCGGTAATCTTGGTGTAGTCAAGATTGATGCGCGCGGTCTCAAGTGCCGCCCTGGCGGCGGAGACCTCGGCCTGCGCCTGCCCGAAGGCGGCAAAGGCGTTGTCATAGTCCTGCTTGCTCACCGCGTTGACCTTGACGACCTTTTCCAGGCGCTCGGCATACAAACGGGCGGCAACGGCATTGGCCTCGGCCTTTTCCAGTGTCGCCCTGGCGCTGTCAAAGGCGGCCTGGTAGCGGTCGGGCTCAATCTGATACAGCACGTCTCCCTGTTGAACGGAACTGCCTTCGACAAAAAGGCGTTCCTTGATTATGCCCCCGACCTGCGGCCGCACCTCGGAGACCAGAAAGGCCGAGGTTCTGCCGGAAAGTTCGCTGGTCAGAGTAAGACTCTGCGTTTTGATCTCCATGTAGGTGACGGTCGTAATGGGCTGCTGCTGTTGCTGCTGCTTGTCATCGCAGGCCGACAAAAAAAGCGCCGCGAACACGGTCGCGAGCAGGACAACAACGGCGCGGCGGGGAAGGGATATGGAATTCTGGAACATACGATTCCTCTGTTCGCTCGAAAAAGACGACCTGCCATGAAAAAAAGAAAGCTTCCCCTTCTCCATGGCGCGGACACTGTTACAACGGCGTTTCACGTTTGCGACAGCCCCAGGACAAAAGACAATCCATACCGCGCACGGCCCGGACAAAAGCGTCCGGGGCAATTGTTCCGCAAAGGAACTGACGCGGCAAAGGCGCCCCGCCTGTGCAAGTTCTCTGTTTGGCAGACTTTTGCTTGAAGCGCAAGGACACCGGAAGGCGGTTGTATATGCAACAAAGAGAGATTGTCAAGCAATTTCTCGCAAAGGGGGCCCATAACATGGGAGCCCGTTGTCTTGACCGGGAAAGTGCATGAAGCCCCTTGGGACTTTGAGGCTGTTGACAAAGTCTTCTTTGGCAACAGCCCGCCGCGCAGGCGCAGGCGCAAGCGGCATTCACTGCCGCCGTAAGGCGCCGGAGCGGGCGCGCCTTTACAAATCCCCGCGCAGCGGGCTTTGTCGTCAAACTGAAAGCCCCGATGGGCTTTGCCCCTCGGGCTCCCCCGGCGGGGGCGGCAGCCCCCCGCGCCCATGAACATGACCGGCAATATGGCGCAAGGGGCAGGCTGCGCCGGCCGCCTGCTGTCACAAGCGGCCGGCGCATGCCCTCCGACCGTCAGCGCGGCCGGCCCTTTATTCCTTCTGGTTTCCGTAAATGCCGCCGCCGATGCCGCCGAGGAGACCGCCGACTGCCGCGCCGACCCCGGCGCTGCCCCCGGCCAGGGCGCTGATGCCCGCGCCCGCGCCCGCGCCGATGGCCGCGCCCGAAAGGGCGCCCTGTTGCGTTTTGGTCATGTTGGTGCACGCCGGAAGAGGCGAGGCCAGGGCGGCGAAAAGAACAAGGCTGACTATGCGTTTTCTCATGGCTATATCCTTCAGAAAATGATTAGAACATTTCAGGGCAGGGATTTGAGGGCAAATCCCCGCGGAGCAAATACAAATTTCAAAGTGAATTTGCCCTATTTGCCTTTGGCCTGCCTGATGGCCTTCACACGTTCACCGGCAACGGCGTGTTCCGCCGCGCTGAGCTTCGGGCGCACATACATCCGGCCCAGAGCCCAGACAACGCTTTTATCCAGTTGATCCGGGTGCTCGGTCACATAGCGGTCAAGGGCGTCGCGCATCTGGCCTATGGTCACGCCGGCAAAACCGCGCGTCCAGCTCGAATTCAGGCTTCTGTCCAGGGGCACGGGAACGCTTCCCTGCCATTCGCGCTCGATTTCCAGCATGGTCGCAAAGCCGAAAAGAAAGGCCATCTTTTCCTGATCGGAAGACGCCTTCCAGTGCTCCAGCCGGAGCATGGGGCAGTGCACGGCCTCCACTTTGGCCAGCCTGGTCTCCGCGGCCAGCCCCGGCCGGGGCGCCTGGAAAAGGCCGCAAAACAGAACAAAAAGCGAGGTGGACACAATGAGAGAGGCTCGAATGCTTGTTTTCATGGAATTCTCCTCTTGAGCTTCCTTTTTATGATACAGCGTCAATTGTCCGGCGCGTCCCTTTTATTGGCGGGCCGCTATATATTGCGGCACA
>JAJDJN010000096.1 GCA_030267245.1 Desulfovibrio sp. OttesenSCG-928-A18 | reverse complement strand
CGACAAAAAAACGTTTTTTGCCGTGCTCACGCCGCCTGTAGCGGCGCGCGCCCTTTTGGGCTTGCGGCCTGCGTTGTCTGACGCGGCCTTGGCGAAAGCTGCTTGTCAGAGCTGAGGCTGTCCTGCACGGCGCTGCCCCGGCTCGGAAAGGCATCCCGGATTGCAGGGCCGGGTTGCCGCAAAAATGACGCCTTGAGGCATATGATGCACAAAACGGACCAGATTGAGCTGCCTCTTTGGCATCCCGCGGCCTGCCGCGGCGTGAAAGTTTTTGCATATTTTCGAGGCTCATAGTAATCTGCGGGATAGTTTTCATACTGTTCCGGTACCTTGCCGGCTACGACTGTAAGGGGTGTGCGCATGCGCGAGTGCTGGCTTTGGCGTGCTTCCGGCCGCTGTCTTGTTTCCCTGATTGTATTGAGCATTTTTTTCTCTCCCGTGGCCGCTTTTTCGCAGGAGCAGGCATCGTCCGCCCCGTCGCCGGAGAGCCTGCTGGAGAATTACGAGCGCCAGCGCCGGGACATGGCCGCCATGATGGAGGCGGCCACGGTCTTCGTGCTTGTTAAAAAGCCGCGCTCCTGGAGCAACGGCAGCGGCTTCATCGTGGCCGACGGTTATATCATGACCAACGCCCATGTGGTGGACGATCTGGACGGCGCGACCGTGTTCGTTCTTAACGACAGCCTGCCCGTGTGCACGGCCGAACTGGTGGGGCGGGCCTATGACCCGCGTTCGCTGGGCGGGCGGGATTTTGCGCTGCTGCGCTTTACGCCGCCGTCCGGGCTAAGGCTGCCCGTGCTTTCTTTCAACACCGATATACGCCGTATGGACAGGGTCAGCGCCTGGGGGTACCCCGGCATGATCACGAAGTTTGACCGCAGCCTCAATGACGATGAGGGCGACTCGCCGCCGCCCGTGGTGTACACCGAAGGCACGGTAAGCACTCTGGTGCGCGGCAACAGGCCCGTGATCATCCATACAGCGGCCATTGCCCGGGGCAACAGCGGCGGTCCGCTGGTCAACCGGCGGGGCGAGGTGGTGGGCATCAACACCTGGGGCACAACGGAAGAGGATGAAGGGGCTTTTGTCAACGCCTCGCTATTGTCCGAGGACATGATTGCATTTTTACGCGGGCACGGCCTTGAACCGCGCATTGTCCGGCCGCAGGACGCCGGGGCCGGCCGGCCCTACCTGGCCTCTGCCGGCACCGGCGGGCATGAGCCGGATAAAAATCCGCAGGGCGGAAGCTCCGGCGCTCCCTCGCCCGCTCCGGGGTCTGGTTCAGCTTCTGGCGAAGGCTCCGGCGCCGTGGATCCCGGAAGCAGGCCCTCGCCCAATGCCCCCGCTGTTGCTGGCGGATCGGGCGCGGGAGGCGGCGTTACGGGAGGAGCGGGCGGATCGGGCGGAGCAGGTGGAACGGGCGACAAAGACCCCCTTCCGGCCGAAAGCGGCGCGGTAACGGCGGAAAGGCTCCCCAAGCCGGGCGTGGCGGATGATTCGTCAGCCAATGACATCAGAAACCCCGTGGTCAGCGCCTGGGAGGACCCGGCTATCAGCAGCCCCATGGCAAGGGACCTGCTGCATCTGGCCGCCACCGGTGACGTGAGCGCCATGGAGCAGGTGGCCCATGCCTATATGGGCGGCACTGGCGGTTTTCCCCAGGATGAGGGGCGCATGTATTACTGGCTTGAGCGGGCTGAAGAGACCGATTCCAACTGGGCCAGGGGTTTTTTGGGCATACTGCTGGTTCTTGACCCTGACCGGCATGACCCGGAGAGCGGCATGGCCCTTTTGCGGCAAAGCGCGTCAGAACCTGGCGCTGATGGCAACGATCTGGGGATGCTGGCCGATTTTTTGTATGAGGGGCAAGCTTACGGGGTGCCGCCGGATTACAGGGAATCACTCACCTGGGCGCAAAAGGCAGCCGATGCCGGCGACCCCAGGGGCAAGGCGGTGCTTGGCTTCCATTACTTTGACGGCGGGGTCATTGAAGGCGACTGGGACAAGGCGCGGGCTCTGGCCATGGAGGCCATTGACGCGGGCAATGCCAAGGGCAAGGCCCTTTTGGCTTCATTGCTGTATTCCGGCGACAACTATGCGCAAGAGCGCGAGCGGGTGCTCAGCCTGGCCCGGGATGCGGCGGAGGCGGCCGAGCCTTCGGCCCTGGGGCTGCTGGCCCTGATGTACGCCTTTGACGAGACCTTGCAGGACAACACCGTTGCCGAGCGCTGGGCGCGGCAGGGGGCCGGGCGGGCGGATCCTTACAGCAATTTCGTCCTCGGCTGGTTGTATTTCAACGGTTTTGTGGTGGAACAGAACTACGTCTCGGCCTGGGCCTATCTTACCCTTGCCGACATGTACATGACCGACACCGGCATAGCGCCCGGCGGCCCCCTGCTGCCGCGTCTGGAAGCGCTTGTCGACGAAGAGGGCCGCGAACAGGCCAGGCTCATGCAGCGGAACTGGTTCAAAGAATGGGGCCTGGAATACGAGGAATAGCCTGACCGGGGGCGGAGGCCCCCAGCGCGCGCCGGCCAATGTCAGGGCGTTACGCAGTTTCTGCGCCCGCTTGGGGCGGCCCCCCGCGCGCGGCCAATGTTCCTTTTGTCGCCCTGGCCTGAATATTGCGCCAACGCCAGCGCATCCGCTGTTTTTACATCGTAAAAACAGGACGTTGCACTAGATATTACTGCCTATGGCCGATTTGCAAACTGTAAAAATCTCTTTTCTGGTATGCGCTCAAAATCCGAAACGGGTTTTGAGCTAAAGGTACGCTGCGCTGCTCGCTTGCGGGCCGCTTGCTGTCGCATGCGGCCACCCGGATTTTGCGCAAAGCGCTAAATCCGGGCTAGCGCAGGCCGAGAAGGCGCAACATGCCCAGGTCGCGTTCCAGCATGCCGCCGCTGGTGGTCAGGTAGTCGCCGACCATGATGCCGTTGGCGCCGGCAAAAAAGACCGCGTTATCCCATTCCCCCAGCGTGCGCCCCCGGCCGCCGCAGATCACGATGTCCTGTTCCGGCAGCATCAGGCGGAGGATGGCGACAAGGGCCAGTGCTTCGCGCGTTGTCAGCCCCGGCGCCTTTTCCAGGGGGGTTCCGGCAATGGGCGTAAGAAAATTGACAGGCACCGAATCCACCCGCAGTTCAGCCAGGGTTGCCGCCAGTTCCAGGCGCTGCCGCCAGCTTTCGCCCAATCCGAAAATACCCCCGGAACATACCCGCAGCCCCGCCTTGCGCACTTCGGCCACGCATTCGGCCCGCTCTTCAAAGCTGTGAGTGCCGCACACGGAACTGAAAAATGAGCGCGCGCATTCCAGATTGTGATGGTAGCTGGTAAAGCCCGCCTGTTTCAGGGCTGTGGCCTCTTTATTTGAGATGATGCCCAGGGAGGCGCATAGCCTGATCGGCGTTTCGCGCGTGATGCGCTCGGCCGCCCGGCAGATGCGCTCCAGGTCCCGCCCGCTCGGGCGCGCGCCGCTGGTGACAATGCCGAAGTAGTCAAGGCCGGCCTCTGTCAGGTCCAGGGCGCGTTGGAGCAGCGTTTCTTCCGGCAGCAGGGCGTATTCCCTTACCCCGGCCTTGTGCCGGGCGGATTGGGCGCAAAAGGCGCAGTCTTCGGAGCAGCGGCCGGAGCGGGCGTTGATGATGCCGCAACTGAAGGCCTCGCGCCCGCCTTGCGCCGTATGGAGGCGGGCCAGGGCCATGATGTCGGGCAGATGGCGTTCGTGCAGTTGGACAAGGCCGAGGGCGTCCTGTTGGGAAAGGGGGAGCGGGCTTGGGATATTGCGCAGGATGTCGGCGAGGATCTGGTGCATGGGCGGCTGTTTGAAGAGTTGTTCGCTCTGGAGCGGTGCACAGTTGAAAAGTGTATTTGCCCTGAAATGCTCTATCTACCCAACGGGGCGGTCAGTTCGTTCAGCCTTTGTCTGGCTTGTACCGGGTCCAGGCCGAGGGAGCGGGCGATCTGTTCCAGGTTTTCCTCCGCGTCCGAAGCCCTGGCATAGAGGGCCGTGATGTCCTGCCTGCCGTATTCGGCAGCCAGGGCGGCGGCAAGCAGCGCCTGCGGGGAGGGCTGGTCAAAGCATTCCGGGAGCATAAGCGGTACTGCGGAGCCGGAGCTGTCCCCATTGGACGAGTAAAATGCCTCCGGCGGCCAAAGTGTCCCAGCCCCGACTGTATTTGATTCTGGCACAAAAATTCCGTGGGCCGCAAAGGCCTCGGCAAAGGCCGGCCTGTTTCTGCTCAGGCCGCTGCCGAGAAGCAGCGGACCGGGCAGGCATCCGGGGCCGTTGCCCGGTGTTATGCTTTGCATACCCCCGCCCGCGCCAGCGGCGGCCGGGGCCGGCGCGTCTGTGCCCGGGCCGTTTTGGCCCGCAGGGGCGTATGGCCTGCTGTGCCCGGCCAGGACCAGAGCCGCCGCTTCGGGCACGGTGCACACCAGAATATCGCTCAGGGGCGCTGCGGCCTTGCCCTTGGCCGGCCAGGCAAAGCACTGCATGTGCACCAGTTTTCTTCTGGCGTGGCTGACGACCCAGAGGGAAGCCCGGGCCACGTCGGCCGGGCCGTGGGCGGTGAGCTCCGCAATCCCCGAGGAAAACGCGTTGGCCGCCAGCAGGGGCAGGTAGTCCAGGCCGGCCAGCAGGGCCTTGCAGCTTCTGGCAAGGCCGGCGGCAGTGGCCAGCACCAGGCGCAGGCCGGTGAAGCTGCCTGGTCCACGGACGCAGGCTATGCGGTCCAGATCCCGCGCCTTGACGCCCAGGCGGTCAAAGGCGTCGCTAAGGGCGGGGGCGAGCAGTTCCGCGCCTTGCGAGGCCGCCTGCCAGTCCTGGGCGCAGAGGATATCGTAGCCGCCCGCCTCCGAAGCATCCGGCCTTGCCTGCGTGGCATCCCCACGGGCGACAAGAAACTGAATGCGCCCCTCGGATGCATTCAGCACAAGAATATATTGCGCACGATCCCGCATGATGTCCCTTGCCCCCATACTGCTGGCCATTTCGCAAGTGCGGCTGGAACGGTACCGCTCACTCCCCCCGCACCCAGTCGGGAACGCCCGTCAGGCCGGCACAAGCGCAGGCATGACAAATTGCGGGTCCAGGGGGCAATGGCCCCCTGGCGGGGAATCCAAAGGGGCAGCGCCCCTTTGGTCAGGTCAGGAGGCGCATGACGTCGTTGAAGGTGGCGGCCGCCATGAGGGTGACGAGCAGGAACAGGCCGACGATCATGGCTTTTTCCTGGATGTACACGGGCACGGGCCGTCTGCCGATCATTTCCACAAGCAGGAAGATGAGGTGCCCGCCGTCGAGCACAGGGATGGGCAGCAGGTTGAGCAGCCCCAGGTTCACGCTGATCAGGGCTGCCAGCAGCAGCACGTTTATCAGCCCGTGATCGGCCTGGCTGTGGATGGCCTGCACGATGAGCACCGGCCCGCCGACATTGGAAAAGGAAACCTTGCGCGTGACCAGATCGCGCAGGGCGTTCCAGGTAAAGACGACCATGTTCCCGGCTTCCACCACCCCTTCGCGCGCCGCCTCCAGAAAGCCGAATTTCAGGAATTCGGATTTGACGGAGCGGATGCCGATGCCCCATTGCGGCGCTTCTTCCTTGCCGTCGGGGGTGATGACCGCTCTGAACTCCGGCGTGATCACAAAGCTGAGCAGGGTTCCGTCCTTTCGTTGGGCGGTGATGAGCAGCTCCTGCTCCTTGCTTTCCTGCAGCATACGGGGCATTTCGCGGAATTTGCCGATCTTGGCGCCGTTGATGGTCAGGATGCGGTCGCCCGGCTCCAGGGGGGAGGCGGCGGCCGGCGTATCCTCGATAATTTCGCCGACCACGGGCGGGGTGAATTCACGCCCGCTGGTCCACATCAGGCCCCAGCAGATGAGCCAGGCCAGGACCAGGTTGAATACCGGCCCGGCGGCGATAACCATAAAGCGCTGCCAGGCCGGGCGCAGGGCAAAGCTCTCCTCTTTGCTGAACTCTTCCGGAATTTCGGCGTCAGCGCTCTCGCCCACCAGGGAGACAAAGCCGCCCAGGGGCAGCGCGGCCAGTTGATAGCTTGTTTTACCCCTTTTGAAGCGAAAGAGGACGGGGCCGAAGCCCAGGGAGAAAGTCTTGACCCCCATGGAAAAGACCCGGGCAACAATGAAATGGCCCAGTTCATGGAAAAAGATCAGTCCGCCAAAGACCAGTATGACCGCTATAACTCCAGACATCCGTCAGCTCCCGGAACAGGCGCTTGCGCTTTCCCGTTCCTCTTCCCTCAATCGAGATCCGCTTATACTATTTCGTGAGAAATATGTTTATTTACCATTCCTGCAAGGCGCCGGGGGAGCCTTCTTTTTGCAAAAAGGCGGCCAGGTCCTTGTGTTCGCGTTCAAGGCCGGGCGCCCCAAGGCGGGCGTTGGCCAGGCGTTTGCCCAATTCCACGGCGGGCTGGTCAACGGGGTTGATGTCCATGAGCCAGCCGGCAAGGATGGTGGCGCTCATGCACAGACCCATGAGTTTGCCGGCGGCGCGCTCGTCCGCGTCGTGCAGGGCGGCGTGCAGCAGCGGCACCTTGTTCATGGTCAGGGCCATGCGCGTGCCCAGGGCTTCGGCCAGCAGCAGATCGCCGAAGCGTTTGCCCTCGAGCCAGCGCCACGACTCCGGCACCGTGTTGCCCGAGGCCGCGCCGAATTCCGGGCCCTTGTCAAGCCCGTCGCAGCTCAAAAAGAAGCAGCCCTTGTTGCGCGGACCGTCCAGGAACATCTGGTTCACGGAGTGCTGGTCCGTGACCCCTACAGCGGGGACGGGCATGGAGCCTTTGCCATCCTTGCCCAGACTTTCGGCCCAGAGCTGGCTGAACCAGGCCCCGAAAAAGTTCCAGAGGGGGATGTAGGAGAAGAAAACCAGCTCGTCATAGCCGTGTTCCATGAGCTCTCTGGCCCAGACCGCCATGTGCCAGGCCGGGTGTCTGCCGAGGGCGCTGACCGGATTGTCGGCTGACAGAATGGGGTAGGCCACGGTGGCGGCGCCGTCAAGCAGAGCCCGCCAGTCCATGCCCAGATAGGCTGCGGGCAGAAGGCCCACCGCGCTCAAGACCGAGTAGCGGCCGCCGAGATTGTCCGGAACCGGCAGGGAGGCGATGTCCTCTTGCGTCGCCTCTGCCCTGAGTTCGCCGGCTTTGGCGTCGGTAACGAGCACCAGATGCCGCTTCCAGTCGTCGGGCAGCGCGTCCTTGAGCCAGCGGCGCACCAGAAAATACTGGGCCATGGTCTCGATGGTGCCGCCCGACTTGGAGATGACCACGACCACGGTTTCTTTGGGCTCAAGGGTTGCAAGCCAGGCCTGCATGCTGTCGGCGTCGATGTTGTCCGCGATCCAGAGGCTTTGGCCTGTGTGCCCCGGGCGATCCTGGGCCGGATAAAAAGCTTTTTGCAAGGCCCGGGCGCCAAGGGCCGAGCCGCCGATGCCGAGCAGCAGCATGTGCCGGAAAGGAGCGATTGTTTCGACAATGCGCGGCAGTTCGCGTTCCAGTTCGTCCCTGTAGGGCATGCCCAGGTAAGGCAGCAGCCCCTTGTCGGCTTCGTCGCGCAGCCTGGCGGCCAGTTCGGGCAGACGCGCGGAAAAGGACGAGGTCACGACCGAAGTGCTCTGCAAACGGTCGATAAAGGCATATGTCCAATCGAGGTGTTGTATGCTCATGACGGCT
>JAJDJN010000095.1 GCA_030267245.1 Desulfovibrio sp. OttesenSCG-928-A18 | reverse complement strand
ACCGCCGCTCCGTCACCCGCAGCATGGGCAGCACAGCCAGAATTGGCGTTATGAAGATGCACAGGGTCGCACCCTGGCCTATGCTGTCCGGTTCGACTTGCCGGACGGCAAGGCTGTTTTGCCGCTCTGTTACGGACGATACGGCTCCAACAGTCCGCAGTGGGCATGGAAAGCCCTGCCGGAACCGCGCCCGCTGTATGGCCTACCCAAACTCGCAGCCATGCTGGAAGCCCCTGTATTGCTGGTGGAAGGCGAGAAAACAGCGGACGCCGCCCAAGCCTATTTCCCGCATCATGCTGCGCTCACCTGGAGCGGCGGCGGCAACGCCGTTGGTAAAGCGGACTTCTCCCCGCTCCATGGGAGAAACGTCATCATCTGGCCGGACAACGACGAGCCTGGCTTTTCCGCCACCCTGGAGCTTGCCCGGATTCTCGACGGCACAGCACAGAGCATTGCCATCGTTCAACCGCCGGACACGTTGCCGGACGGCTGGGATTTGGCCGACCAGACCGAACCGGGATTTCTCCCGCAGGTTCACATTGAAACCGCTATGCCGGTGTCAGAGTTCAGCCGCAGGGCGGCAAAACGGTATCCAAGTCTTGCGCCGTCTATTTCCATACCCGACATACCAGCGCCAGACGCGGAAGACATCACCATCAAGGAATGGCCGGTGTTTTCCTTTGACGCCTGCCCTGGCATTCTGGGCGAGTTTGTGAACTTGGCCACGCGGGACAGCGAAGCCGACCCGGCAGCGGTCGCCATCACTACTCTGGTGCGCTTCTGCGCGGAAGTCTATGGGCACACGCCCGCTAACGGTTCGGGCCAAGGCCCCCACCTCTATATCGGTGAAACAATCCACCCGCCGCGTCTGTTCGCCGTCATTTGCGGCAATTCCAGCAAAGCCCGGAAAGGCACGTCCCGGCATCCGGTTACAAAGCTCTTTGGCCGGGAGCATTGCCACCTTGCCGATTTACGGGGATGGGGCTTGCCCTTGCCCGCCAGGGAGAGCGGCGGGCCGCTGTCTACCGGCGAAGGGCTGGCCTACCACGTCCGCGACGAATCCGACGAGGAACGGGAACGACGGCAACGCCAAAACCCCAACGAGCCAATCCGCGAAAAAGATGACAAGCGTCTGATGATTCAGGATGAAGAGTTTGCCAGCGGCCTCACCTGCACCAAACGCGAGGACAACACCCTTTCAATGGGACTCCGCTGCTTTTGGGATGACGGGAATTACGCCCCGTTGACCAAAAACAATCCCATCACGGTCAAAGGGGCGCATATCAACATCATCACCCATATCACCATGCAGGAGTTGGCCGTTTGCCTCGGCGACGTGCAGGCCTTCAACGGTTTCGGCAACCGCTTTCTCTGGATGTGCGCCCGCCGCTCCAAGCTGGTGGCCATGCCGCCCCGGATGCCGGAAACGGAACTGGCTCCGATACAGCGCGAGTTATGGCGATTGGTGGCCCAGGCGCAGAAGCGCGGAGCCATGACCATGACCCCCAGCGCCCTGGAAATGTGGGAGGGCATCTATCCTGAAATATCCAAGGAACACACCGGCCTTGCCGGGAGCATCATCAACCGGGCCGAAGCGCAGGCGCAGCGCCTTGCCCTGGTCTACGCTCTGCTGGACGGCCAGGAACGCATTGACGTGCCGCACCTGAAAGCCGCTCTGGCAATGTGGGGCTACGCTCAAGATTCCGCCCTGTATATCTTCGGGGATCGGTCTGTTGACCCGCTTGAGGAAAAGCTCCTGGAAATACTGAAACAGGGGCCACTTTCGGCCACGGATTTGAGCGCCGCGTTCAGCCGGAATATCCCCAAGGAGCGATTACAGCCACTCTTGCAGCAATTGGAGGCGCAGCAACGTATCAGTATCCGAAAAGAAAGGAGCGGAAAAGGCCGTCCCAAGCAAATCATCACCCTGCGCGAAATAACGACAATAAACGAAGGAAACGAAAATAACGAATGTAACGAAAAAAAGGAGGTCATATGCTGATGCTTCTTTCGTTTTCTTCGTTTTTTTCTTCCTTCGTTACCCAGCGGCATGGTCAGCGGATCACGGCATTGTCGGCTCACGAAAAAAACGAAACATACGAACAAACACGCTTCAGGACGAGGGGGATTGTTTCGGTAATTTCGTCAAATTCGTTTATTTCGTTTTCCGTATTCTTTCGTGACGTAGCCAAGATAGTGCCGTTTCGCTCCGGTGTTATTGCCGATAGCCAGCCTACCCGTTGTGGCCACACGCTGCGCGGTGTCCCCTGCCGAGGCTGGCGAGTGGCTGCGCCCCTTCGAACCCTGCAAAGACAAAAGCCATGAAGACGAAAACCGAAACCCGCACCGCCCTGGTGAAGCTGCGCGTCACCCCTGCGGAGAAAGAGGCCATCATCGCCAAGGCCAACGCCCAGGCCCAGACCGTGACGGATTTCATCCGGCAACGCGCTCTGGATTATCGCCTTCGGCAAACACACTTGGAAAAAGAGCATGTCCGCCAGCTTGCCCGGATCGGCGCAAACTTGAATCAGCTTGCGCGGTGGGTGAACATCCATAAGGAGCGCGCCGAGGTCATAGATGTGCTGGTAGCCCTGGCCAGCCTGGAACGGGAATTGAGAGGCACCCCCCCGCCGCCGGAACATGAGGACTCGTCATGTATATGAAAGTTTTCCCGCACGGCCAGGGCGGCGGCGACGGCCCCACGCATTATCTTGTCCGCCCGGATTATCCGGGCCGGGACGAGCAGCCGCCGGAAGTGCTGCGCGGGGATGTGGAAACCACCCGCGACCTCATCGACTCGCTGGACACCAAATGGAAGTTCACCGCCGGGGTGCTTTCCTGGCACCCGGACGATGCGGTGACTCCGGAACAAGAGCAGCGGGTGGTGGACGATTTTGAAAAAATGGCCTTCGCGGGGTTGGAGTCGGATCAGTGCAACATCCTGTGGGTGCGGCACTCCCACGCCGGACACCATGAACTGCACTTCGTCATTCCGCGTGTGGAGCTTTCCGGCGGCAAGGCGTTCAACCCCTGTCCGCCCGGCTGGCAGAAACACTTTGATGTGTTCCGCGACCTGCACAACCACCGGGAAGGCTGGGCCAGGCCGGACGATCCGGCCCGCGCCCGCTTACACACGCCGGAACATGCGGATTTGCACAACGCTCGCCTGCTGCGCTGGGGCAAAACACCAAATAAAGATGACCGCGCCGCCGCCAAAGAGGCAGTTCACCAATACATGCAGGCGAATATCGAGCAGGGGCTTGTCCGCAATCGTGAAGACGTGCTCCAGACGCTTGCCGGGGCCGGATTGGAAATCAATCGGGCGGGCAAAGATTACATAACCGTCAAAGACCCGGAGAGCGGAGAAAAACTTCGCCTCAAAGGAGGAATATATGCAGAATATTGGGAACTTGAACTTGCTGACCGAGAAATTGAAGGCCAAGACCGAACAGGATCGGCAGGAAATGGAAGCATTGATCCGGCAACAGTTCGACGCCTTGAGTCAGAGTTTACGCGAATCGTCGAAAAACGCGCTCAGTACAACCGAGGCCGCTATCCAGCACCAGTTCATGTGCTTGGAGCAGAGCGTGACTTCACGCTGCCGGATTCTGAGCGCCGCCTTTGGCTGGAAATGCCTGCAAGCACTGGTCATCACCCTGTGCATCCTGATGAGCGCGATATTCAGCGGTTGGGGATTGCTGACCCTGGCCGAGAAGAAGATCACGGCCTTGCACCGGGAGATAACCACGCTGTCGGAGCAGAAAGAGAAATTGGAAGTGCAGAGCGCCCGGATATGGGCCACCTTCAAGGGGTTGGAACCGTATCAGTCGGAGGGCAAGAGCTACCTGCTGACGCCGGAAGGCTGGACAATCACCCACGGCGGAACGCTCGGCAAACGGGAAGCCTGGGTAATAGTGAGGAAATAGACCATGACCGAACTGGAACGTATTCTCAAAAACACCTTGCTCACCCTGGAGCGGGAATTGACCGCCACGCAGAAAGCCCAAGCCACATCCCTGGTCAACCATCAACGCAGCCTGGAGAGTCACGCCCAAGCCATCCGCCAGCTACAGGAGGAAGTCGGGCAACTTCAGGCCGAGCAGCAGGAATCAGCGCGGCACTTGCAACGCTTGAGCGCTATACACGCGAATTTGGAGCCGCTCTTGTCGCGTTTGAGCGCCTTGCTGAACGCCAAGTAGAGCGGCTGCGGGAACGGGAACAGCCGCGCAGCCGGGGGCGAGGATTGGGCCGATAACGACTCAATCTAATCTTTGTTTTTTAGGAGAAAATCATTTTGGCAGGTTAGGACAACCCATCAAGCATTGATTCATCTTTCCACCAGATCATCGTCAGCACGAGATCACCAAATCCTTTGATACTGTGTTCATATATATCGTAGTCCTGTGCATTTCTGGTATTAAACCAAAAATCAGCAGAAACTCGTTTTGGTTCGCCAGAGTCTATATATTTTCCACAAAGAACCTCCATTGCGTATGTTTCGTGATGGAGGTTTTCATGAGGCCACAAACACAACGGCAGGTCAGGCCACCGAATAAAACCTAATCTCCTTCCTGTTTTCGTGTCGTACCAAGCAAATAAGGCAGGATAAGAACCAAGCTGAGTTAGCCTAATGGCAGTTGCCATGAGACTGGTATTAAATTGGCCATGCAAAACTCTAACAGTGTTAAAGCTCATTTCCAGACCATCAGATGCAGGCTTAAAGAGAAATTCAGGCATGAGCAAATCTGCGGCATACCGGTTGGCCCTTGCCTCGACGCCTTTTTGAAAAGTATGGTGTGCGCCAATATCCTCTGCCTTACAGCTAAACAGGGGCGTCCCCCTGTCTAGCATCCAGTGCCCCAGCTCATGCGCTACGCAAAATCGTTGTCTATTTTTATGTATGTTGTTAGATACAAAAATAGTTGCTTTTTCTTTTCCACCTATAATACATGCTTCACACCCAGTAAGATGCTTATATATTATTGTTGTGTCACACCCAGCAGCCAAGCGCTCTAGTCGAATATCATCGGGACAAGTGACTCCAAAATATTTTAAAAAATCACTTGGGTTTTTAAATATGTTCAATATTTATCATCCTCTATTTTTAAATCACCATTGGCATAAAGGGCTTCTATTAAAAGCGTAATATCTTCATCAGTTATGTTTTCCATATTTCTATATTGGAGAGTTAATTCTGATGGAATATCAGAATCTTTCATGAATTTACTTTCAAAAAAGTTTTTCAAACTTCCATATCTATTCTTAATCTTGCTAACAACATCATCGCTGCATCTAATTTCATCAATTTCAAAAGAAATATTTGAAACGATATTCTTTTTCTTAGACATAATTACATTATTGAATAGATTTTGAATTGTTTCTATTCTTCCCTGTGAGTCATCATCGAACATTTCTTTATGCTCGTTATGTATCTCTGTATTATTCAGAGTATCTATATACTCTAAATAATCATCAGACATACTGCATAGAGCTTGCAAGTAGGAGGTATTTTTATTGCTCATTTCTGCTCGCCCTCTTTCAAATTTATATTGCGGTACCTACTCAGTCTTTTTAGAGCGGCATCATATTGTTTTCGCGTAATCCCCTCTTGGTTGCGAATCTCTTCTCCAGACTGCCCATCGGATTTTGCAATCAGAATCGCCATAACAATCTCGTCATCAGAAAAGTAATCAAGGGTAGACTCTATTACTTGTTTGGCCCAGGCTTCCCTCTCTTGCTGCTCAAGCTGCTCGACGGGAGTTTTGATCGAATCCTGAATTTGCGAATAGTAATGGGTAACCCCCTCGACTACCCCGCTACAGACTTCGCTGCGAATGCTTTTCATTACCCCGCAGAAAAAAGCACGGAAGGAGACTGGGTTGCGTGGGGGCCATTTTCGTCGCCCATCCAAAATTCTTTCAAGCGCTTCTGTTATCAGCCAATAAGGATCAACAGCAACGTCTCCCGCAAAGTGGTGCGCTGCCAAGTCGATAGCCTCCCAGTCTTCAGGCGTTAAGCTCTGAACAACCCGTTCGACATCATTCACGTCTTGTAGTTCTTTTTTATAGTCTGCCATTCGCAATTATCCCCTAAGTGAACTTCGATCAAACCCGCACGAAACCCCTTCTCTACTAGCTATGCGCAAAAAAGTTGGGGGATCGGACATTTTTTTGTCCGCAGATACCTTCCTCACGCGCATTAGGGTAAAGGCGAGCTTATCCCCCGATCAAACACCGTGCAAGCTCCACAAACCTCCGTCTCAGCGGAAAACTGCAAAGGAAAAGAAAATGTCTAAGGATAATAGAACGTTCAATGTGATTATTGATGGCGAAGCATTCAGCTTTAACGACCCCATAGTTACAGGAAGTCAGCTGCTCACAGTAGCCAAAAAGCGCCCTATGGATGAGCACATCATATTTCAGCACCTGAGTGACGGGCAATTTGAAGAAATCCGCCTTGAAGAAACTGTGGACTTGACTCAGCCTGGAACAGAGCGATTTAAAACATTTAAAAGTGCTGAATCGTATCGTTTTACAGTGGACGGTAGAAAGTTTGAATGGGGAGCGCCAGAAATCTCAGGCCGTACCCTTAAACGCTTTGGTGAAGTTGAACCAGCCATATTCGACGTCTGGATGGAAGTTAGGGGGCCAGGCGATGACGTCCTCATTGCAGACACAGATATAGTGCGACTTGACGAACCTGGCCTTGAGAGGTTTTACACTGCGGAGGTCAGTATCACCATCATAGTCAATGGCCGTCCCCGCAAAGTAAACAAGCGCTACCTGTCTTTTACCGAAATCGTTGAACTAGCCTTTCCCGGTTCTCCGTCTACCCCCAACACCATTTACACAATGGTTTATAAAAACGGTCCGGAAGACAACCCTCAAGGGAGCATCATTGAAGGCCAAACAGTGAAACTTAAAAACGGGATGATTATTAATGTCACAAAAACTGATAAATCGTAGTCCAGACCTCAAGCGTCTACGGGACGAAGGCTATGAAATCGAAATCCGTGCTGGGCATATATTGACGCACGCGATTCCCTATGTGAATGCAAATAAGCAAATCCAGTTCGGGACTCTCGTGTCGGAATTGTCGCTTGCTGGTGATACCACGGTAAAGCCAAGTACGCATGTAATCTACTTCAAGGGAGAGTTCCCTTGTTCGCACCAAGGCGTACCTATTGAGCAAATACGCCATACGAGTTCAAAACAAAAATTAGCAGCAGCAATAGATGTAGACCATTCTTTTTCCAATAAACCCAGTGCTGGGTACAAGGATTATTATGAAAAAATAACACAATACGCCATGATATTGTCACATCCAGCGAAGGCGTTGGACGGTGACGCTGACCCTCGGACGTTTAAAGCAATAGCCGAATCTGACGACAACTCCGTCTTCAAATATGTAGATACCGCTTCAAGTCGTGCGGGCATCCAAGCTATTTCTGAAAAACTGTCTCCACAACGAATAGCCATCGTGGGGCTTGGTGGAACTGGTTCATATATTTTAGATTTTATTGCAAAAACTCCCGTTCAAGAAATTCATCTTTTTGATGAAGATAACTTTCTGTCCCACAACGCTTTTCGTGCTCCCGGTGCAGCATCTTTTGAAGATTTATGCCAAGCAAGGAAGAAGGTGGACTATTTTGCGGAAATATACTCTCGGATGCATTCGGGAGTCGTAGCTCACCCGCAAAAAATAACAAAAGAAAACGCTCTAGACCTAGCTGGATTTGATTACATTTTTCTC
>JAJDJN010000094.1 GCA_030267245.1 Desulfovibrio sp. OttesenSCG-928-A18 | reverse complement strand
AAAAACACGCTTTTCAAAGGTAACCCGCTCATGGGATCGCCGCCCACCAGCGCTTTCCAGCTTGAGGCCTGTTCCTGATAAACCCCCATAACAGGCTTCTTGATTCCGGCGTTGTCTTGACGTATAGACAGTATTTCCCGCGCACCGCATTGCGGTCGGAAATGAATCGACCCCCGGTACCGCCAAGGATATGGTCATGAAGTACGCATTGCTCTATATCTTCACTGTGGTTCTGGTGAACTGCGCCTTTGATCTCGTTCCCCTGCTCACCCTGCCGGGCGGAGAGCAGTGGTCGCCGGTGGCCCTGGCGGTGGGTTTTGTTTTTGTCATCCGCGATTACGCCCAGCGGGAAATCGGCCACTACGTGCTCCCGGCCATGCTCCTGGGCGGCGGCATCAGCTGGCTCATGGCCACCCCGGAAATCGCCCTGGCCAGCATGTACGCCTTTTTGATCGGGGAGTTGCTCGATTGGGCGGTATACACCTTTACCGGGCGGCCTTTTTCGCAAAGGGTGCTGCTCTCCAGCGCCCTGAGCACCCCGGTGGACAGCGCGGTGTTCCTGGCCATGATCGGGCTCTTCTCCTTTTCAGCCGTGCTGGTCATGACCCTGAGCAAGATGGCCGGAGCGCTTATTGTCTTTTTCCTCGCGCGCAGACGCGAGCTTTTAACGCAGCACGCCGGGACGCTGTAATGCCGCTTTCCCGGAAAACGATCCCCCTCCAGGAATTCGAAGTAAGGAGCGGCCATGGCGGACAAAGATACTGGCATAAAGTCGGAACAGCCTGAAAGTGAAGGACTCACGCTACTGGGCGCCTCATCGCGCATCCGCTACGAAAAGCCGGAGCGCGACATTCTCGAAGCCTTTGCCAACCGCTTTCCGAACCGGGATTACGTCATCACTTTTGAACATCCCGAATTTACCAGCCTCTGCCCCATTACCGGACAGCCGGACTTCGGCCTCATCCGCATCCGCTACGTGCCGGACCAGCTCTGCGTGGAATCCAAATCATTCAAGCTCTACCTGGGCGCCTTTCGCAATCATGGGTCCTTTATGGAAACTCTGACCAATACCATAGCCGACGACCTGGCCGCCCTGCTTTCCCCCCGCCGCATGACCGTTGAAGGCATCTTCAATGCGCGCGGAGGCACACGCATATCAGTCCGGGCGGAGTATCTCGCCCCGCATCTGCCGCGGGAACGCGCCGACGCCCTCCGCGCTCTCTGGTAGCCGCAACGGCCAGCGGCCCTGCGCCGGCCACAGGGCTCCGCGTGCCGCCATATGAACTTCAATCTTTCCCGTTGAAAAATAAGGCTCTGAAAATATTTGCCGATCTGGAACTTGACTTTCATTTTCAACGTGTGCATATACAGGTAAACAACAACACATACTGTGCAATGTCACAAAGCGGAGGGGGAACGCCATGCCGTCGCAGCACAGCGCCACAGAACGCAGGCCAGCCGAACAGGGACGTCACGCGTGCGCTTCCGTTGCCGGACATGCCGGTGCCTGCGGGTCTCCTTGTCTGCTGGACATGCCCTGCGGCCAGAAACTGCGTGTGGAAGAACTCGTGGGCAACCCGGCCGTTCGCTCGCGTCTTTATTCTCTGGGCATCCTTCCCGGCACGATTATGGAAGTGTGCAAACCGTGCAACGGCAACTGTGTCTGCGTACGCGTGCGGCAGAGCTCGCTGGTGCTGGGAGAAAGCATGGCCGAGGCCGTGCATTGTTTTCCCATAGATGAATACGAACACCGGCACAGACACGGCCACAGGCATGCCGGGTGCTGCGGCGGCGCGCCAGCGCGCCCGCAGCCGGAGGGAGAAGAGGACATAACAGGCAAGGTCTCCCGAAAGTCCTGAGTCCCACAAAAACAGCCGTAACGGCAGCGGTTCTGCCGGTACTTCAGGGGCGCAGCATTTGTGCCCCTTCTCCGTGGAAGTTTTTCCGCCGTTGCACGGCGCGGCCTCGTGGGCTTTTTCAAGACTCTCACAGAGGCGCCGCCCTGGAGCGGATTAACTTCGAGCCCTGCCGCTTAACGTCGGACAAGGCCCGCCTGCGGAAAACAGCAAAGGAGCAACATCATGCTTGAAAATATCATCGTCGGCCTCTGCATCTTCGCGGCTGCCACATATGCGATATACCGTCTGGTTATCCGCCGCTCATGCGGCTGCGGCGACAGTTGCGGCTGCGCAAGCACCAAAACGGCCAATTCCGCCTCTTCCTCCTGCTGCTGCGGCGGGCAGACCGAAATCGGCCGCCTCAGCCATAACGAAGCCCCTGTAATGCCGGATCCCGGCGGAAAAAACGGCGCGGAAAACACTGCGCAAAACAGCGCCGGTTGCGCTTGCTCCCAAGGAAGTGACTGTGGCTGCGGAAAATAATATTTTTTTGTCCGGATCTTGATAATAATCTTCAATTTCACATGGAGGGACCATGACAGACAGCGTTTCGTTACGCGCCCTGAAAAAAGGGCAGAAGGCCGTTATCGCCGCCATTCAGGCTGATGGTGAAATGGGGCGGCGAATACGCGACATGGGGCTGGTCCCCGGCGTGGAAATAGAGGTTGTCGGCCGCGCGCCACTGCGCGACCCCGTGGCCCTGCGTCTGCTTGGTTTCACCCTCACCCTGCGCAACAATGAGGCGGATTTTATACTGGTCACCCCCGCGTAGCCGCCGCCCAGGCGGCGCGAGATCACAACCGACACAATTTGCAGGAGAGTATATGGCAGCCGACAAATTCATTGCCATCGCAGGCAACCCCAACTCGGGCAAAACCACAGCCTTTAACTGGTATACGGGGGCTCGCCAACATGTTGGCAACTACCCCGGAATCACGGTCGAGCAGAAAAAAGGCACCGCCAATCTGGACGGACGCAATGTGCAGCTGGTGGACCTGCCCGGCACTTATTCCTTGACCGCCTATTCCTTGGAAGAAGTTGTTGCCAGGCGCGTTCTGGCCGAAGAAAAACCCGGCGCCGTCATTGACGTGATCAATGCCGCCGTGCTTGAGCGCAACCTCTATCTCACGGTGCAGATGCTGGAAATGGGCGTGCCCGTGGTTCTGGCCCTCAATATGATGGACGAGGCCGAAGCCCAGGGCATGAAGATTGACGTCAAACGTCTGAAGGAACTGATGGGCCTGACCGCCGTCCCGACCGTCGCCAGGAGCGGACAGGGCCTGCAGGAAGTCCTGGCCGCCGCTGTGGCCCTTTCAGACAGTTCCTCCGAGTGCCGGCCCCTGGAAATATCCTATGGCCCGGACATTGACGAAGCCCTGAAGACTATGAGCGCCGAGGCGGAGTCCGCGAACTTTCTGACCGGCAAATACCCCGCCCGCTGGGTTGCCCTGAAGTACCTTGAAGATGACGAAGAAGTCATGAAACAGGGCCGGACGGTGTCGGAAAGCGTGCACAACAGCCTGAACGCCACGGCCGGAAAGCTGGCCGCCCACCTGAAAAGCACCCTGAACACCTACCCTGAAGCGATCATAGCGGACTACCGCTACGGCTATATTTCTTCCATTCTGCGCCAGGGCGTGCTCAAGGAAAAAGACGACACCAGAAACCGCATCGCCTATTCCGACAAAATTGACAAGGTCCTGACCAATACTTTTCTCGGTCCCCTGATTCTGGCCCTGGTGCTGTACGGCATGTATCACGTTACCATCAGCATCGGCGAATACCCTCTGGGCTGGGTGGAAGAAGCCTTTGACTGGCTGAAAGACGTGGTGGGCGACACCATGCAGGACGGACTGCTCAAATCCATGCTCACCGCTGGCATCATAGCCGGCGTGGGCGGAGTGCTGACCTTTGTGCCCCTGATCATGCTCATGTTCCTGCTCATCTCCATTCTGGAGGACTCAGGCTACATGGCCAGGGTGGCCTATATGCTGGACCGGGTATTTCGCTTTTTCGGACTGCACGGCGCATCGATCATGCCCTTTATCATCTCCGGCGGTATCGCCGGGGGCTGCGCCGTACCCGGCGTTATGGCCACGCGGACACTGCGCAGCCCGCGCGAGCGCCTGGCAACCATGCTTACGGCCCCCTTCATGGCCTGCGGGGCCAAAATGCCGGTGTTTCTGCTGTTTGTGACCATCTTCTTTGAAGACAACAAGGCCCTGATCATGTCCGGGCTGACCATTTTCGGCTGGGTTTCCGCCCTGCTTGTGGCCCGCCTTCTGCGCTCAACCGTCATCAAGGGACCGTCCACACCCTTTGTCATGGAACTGCCTCCCTATCGCATGCCCACCATTTCAGGCGTGCTGATCCATACCTGGGAACGCACCTGGCAGTATATCAAAAAAGCGGGCACCATCATCCTGGCCATCTCCATCCTGCTCTGGGCGGCCATGGCTTTCCCCGAACTGCCAGAGGAGGTGCAGGAGACGTTTACCTCCCGCACGGCCCCGCTGGAAGAACAGCTTTCCGCATTCCCCTACAAGGAACTTGCCGATGAACGCAAAAGCCTTGAAGAAGAGCTGGAAGGCGTGGGCGAAGGCAAGCCCGAAGCAGCCGCCATACAGGCCAGACTGGATGCTGTGAATGAAAAGCTCGAAAAACTCCCGGCCGGAAAGCTGGAAGCGGAAATAGAAGAGCTGGAAGGGCAGCTTGAAGAGCTGCCCGAAGACCCGGTGGCCGATGAACTGCGCATCAGAATCGCCAAGCTGGAAACGGCCATGGTGCGCCTGCCAGCCGGCAGCGCCGGCGCAAAAGCCCTTGAGGAACAGCTTGAGGCCGCGCAGACGGAATTCCGGAAAACCCCGGCCGGGTCTCTGGGAGTCATTATTGCGGAAAAGCGGGAGGCTCTGGACGCGCTGCCAGAAAAGCAGCTTGAAGCCAGGATCGCCGAGATTGAGAACGAACAGGCCGGCAAAGCCCTGCGTCAATCCTATGCGGGCAGGATCGGAAGCTTCCTGGAGCCCATTACCGCCCCCGCCGGCTTTGACTGGCGCACAAACATCGCCCTGGTGGGTGGCATAGCGGCCAAGGAAGTGGTCATATCCACCCTCGGCACCGCCTACGCCCTGGGCGAAATAGATGAAGACAACGAAGCCACCCTGGCCGAACGCATCCGGGCGGACAAAAACTGGACAACCGCCAATGCCGTCGCCCTGCTGCTGTTTACCCTGCTCTATTCACCCTGCTTCGTGACCCTGGTCGTGATCAAGCAGGAATCGGGCAAGTGGCGCTGGCTCTTCTTCAGCCTGTTCTTTAACCTGCTTCTGGCCTATGGAGTGGCCGTGGCGGCCAACCAACTGATCCTGCGCTTGTGATAAGCTTCCCATGAACGCCGTGAGGGAGGAAAAGCGCTTCCGCGCCCTTCCTCCCTCGCGCTTACCGCACACTTACCGAGCACTTTTTGGAAAAATCAACGGGATTGTAGCTGAGTTTTGCCTTGCGCAGACCTTCGTCGTCCAGATCCTGTTCCCTGTTAATATAGGTGTAGTTTTTGCCCACATCGTTGCAAAACATGTAGTTGATGGCCTGGTACGCCCCTTTGATGCCGCCCGCGGCCTTTTCAAAGTGGATGATCAGGGTGTTGTCGTTCAGGGGCTCGGCCAGGGTATAGGCCACGGGCACCCCGTCGATGCGGATGATGCCGCCGCACAGGCCGGGGATATTGTTCCAGTGCGCCAGCACCCGGGCCACGGCGTCGTTCTCGGCAAGCAGGGCTTCCGAGGATTCGCAGTCCCGCCAGCGGCACCATTCCGTCTGCATGTTGAGCACGGTTTCCACGCAGTTGGCGGACAGGGATTTGTACTCATAATTGTACAGCTTCTGAAATTGCTTGAGCAAATTCTTCTTCTTGTGAAAACGGTTGCCGGAAAGGCTGGCGAGTTCCTCGGCCAGATAGAGATAATCCCACTGCCCGCGGGCTTCCTCCACCACAATGCGCTCTTCGAGATCAATGCTCCATTGCTCGCACAGGCTGTGCGGAACGCGGATAAGCCGGGATCCGGGAGCCATTTCTGGATAATCCAGCCAGTTGTGCACGGTATCCCAGGGGCCGACCGGGGCCCAGCAGCAGGGATATGGCCGCTGCTGGCGGATCCAGCACAACATGCCGTCAAAGCGCCACTCGAGCCCGTAATAGGGCGCCCAGCCCCAGATGTTGGCGAAGCTGTAGTCCGAAGCCTGGGTCTTGTTGCGGCTCAGAATATCCAGATATTGATCCATGCGCTCAAAAGAAATGGGGGTATAGTCCTGATTCATACGCTGTGTTCGCTCTTTGCACGGGGCCTGTCCGAAGCCGGGCCCGCCTTGCCGTAGGGGTTGATTGCAACGATAAGATGCGGCCGCGCTCAAATCCGCCGGGGCGCTCCCCTGCTGAAACGCCTGGCAGTGGAAGCAAAGCGGTACCAGTCTTTGCGGAGAAAAAGAAAAAGGCAGAACAGGGCCTGTACCACCTGCGACACGAGCATGGCTACGAAAATGCCGTCCGGTCCGCGCCAGATCTCGTGCCCCATATACCAGGCCAGGGGCAGGCGCACCACCCAGGTGCCGAAGCTGAAGGCCATGAGGCTGTAGAGGGTTGCGCCGGCTCCGGAAAAAATGCCGCTCATGATCATGCTGGTCACGGTAAAGGGCACCGCTAAAAGATTAAACATCATATAGCTGGTGGCAATATCCTGTACAGCCAGATCAAGCGGCGTGACCAGAGCCGCTATGCGCGCCACAAAGGGCAGCATGCATCCGGCAAGTACGCTCATGGACAGGGCCCCCGCCCCGACAACCCTGAGCCCCACCCTTTTGGCCTCCGCCTTGTTGCCGGCGCCCAGACAGTGCCCCACAAGGATGGATCCGGTAAAGCTGAAGGCCATGGCGGGCAGGAACAGGACCGCTTCAATGCGCATGCCCACGGTCAGGCCGCTGGCCGCCATCGTGCCGCCGCTGGGCAGGGTGTTGGTGATCAAAAAAAGCATCAGATAGCCAAGCTGCCAGAGCAGTTGCGAGCCGCCGGCCGGCAGGGCGACCTTGATGATATAGGGTATGGCCTTGCGCTCCCAGCGAAAGGGGGCGAAGCTGCGCCGGGAAACGAGCTTTTTTTTGATCAGCACGCCAAGGTTGAAAAGGGCGCCGGCGCTCATGGAGATAATAGAGGCGTATATCAGCCCCTGGCCGCCCAGTTCGGGCAGGCCGAATTTGCCGAGGCCAAGGCCGTAGTCGGCCAGACCGTTGACAAGGCAGACAACCATGCTGGAGGCCAGGGGAACCCAGACCTCCTTTCTGGACCGGAAAACCGCAATGGTGGCAAAGCTCAGATAACTGGCCGGCATGATCCAGATGAGGATGTCCCACAGTTCGAGGCTGAGGGCGAAGATATCCCCGGGGACCTGCAGGGCGAGCAGCAGTTCTTTCGCAAAAACCTTGCCCAGCAGAATGGTCAGAGCGCAGAAAAAGGCGGCCAGCTTGAAGAGCAGCCCCGTGTAGCGGCTGGCGCGCAAGGCCAGACCCGCTCCGAGGGACTGGCTCATGGAGGCCAGGCCGCCATTGACCAGGGCGATGCCAAAAACCATGAAGAAAAACTGGCACTGGGTGATGATGCCCAACGCGCCCTGCAGGTGCGAGTTGATACGCCCGGCAATGAACACGTCCGTAAAGCCCACCAGGAACTGCATGAGCATCATCAGTGCCTGGGGCCAGGTAAGGGACCAGATTTCGCGGCTGGATACGCGCTGCGCACAGGCGCGCGTACTTGCGGGTGCGGGAGTGCTTGCAGGTATGACCGGAGGCATGGAATATATCTGTACAGCGCGGCGGCTGCCGGGTTTTATGGAATCCGGGGCGTTCCGGAGTGCCCTTGCTCTACCAGAGGGGCAGAGAAATAGCAAAGAAAATGCCAAAAACTTTGTCCGACAATTTATTGTATAAACTCGGGTACTAGCACGGTATTTTGTGCCAAAAGGAACTTGAAGCGGTATACGCTTACATCAGTATTTCTTGTCGACACGGCTCTCAAAATCGGCCAATATCGCTAAGCTCAGGGAAGCATTGATTA
>JAJDJN010000093.1 GCA_030267245.1 Desulfovibrio sp. OttesenSCG-928-A18 | reverse complement strand
GCAAAGCCCGGCTGCAAGCATTTCAGGGCAAGGATTTGAAGGCAAATCCTTGCAGAGCGCAAGCGATCAGGCGCCCTTTGGCATGGCGGGCTTGTTCGCATAGACACCCTGAATGGGCCACTTTATATTTTGAACATGCTCATTTTTTATGGCGCCAAAAAACAGGATCGTCCTCTCGGGCGGCAGGGGAAAGCGCTCTGATAGCGAAACCTCATACAAGGGCTCCATACCGGCATTAAATCCGCACAATGCGTAAACCGTGCTGAAACCATTCGCGCTGTAAAATTCGTGAAACAGGCACGGGTTAAAATTATAAAAGCCATGGTTGGGCCAGCTCACAGGAGAGACATGAAAAACAGCTCCCCCCGCCCTGGTCATGTGAACCATATTGGCAAGTGCCTGCGGCACATTGAAGCAATGTTCAATGGTCCCGCCATCGACCGTAATATCGAAGGCGCCGTGCAGGGAGTTGTCTACAGGGAGGTTGAGATCGCACACTATCTCATCGCCAACATGCTGGGTAATATCAAGACTGCGATGCGTGAAACCGATAGATGCAAAAAAAGCGTTGCTTTCAAAAAGAATGCTGCCGGACCGGATGTGTTTTTTTAAATCTGACAAGCGATCTATATGATATTTATCAATAAAGTCTTTCTTAGGTTTTATTTTCTTCTTGAACAATCCTTCCGTGATATATGCATCGCGTTGAAACTCTTTGAGTGAAATTGAAGCCAAAGGAGCGCTCTGCCTTAATCTGGAACTATAAAAGCCTATCCTGACCGGCGCATCATCGATCTTTTCCCGAGGCAAAAGTTCTTTGACTTCATCAGTATGCAGCAGCAGCTCCTGATACCCAAGTACGCCCAGATCAACTCTTTCATTGCCGCCTTCCGGCCTGCGGATTTTCTGGGCCAGTCTCTGCAACAGCGATATTACATGGTATCCCATGCCCATGATTTTTCTCCTGAAATACAAAGACCGCGTGTCAAGCCGCAAAAGCTTTAAATACTCGGATGGCACCCGTTTTGCCTTCGAACAAGCGAGCCCTGTCGCGTATTTCAACCGGCATAAGAATTGACAAGGCAGCCGGCCAGCAGCACCTCGCGTTCGTCCTCGGTCATATCGGGCAATAGAAGTTGCAGGGAACGGGTGCCGCCATCCTTGTGCAAAATGGCCGGAGCCGTGTCCGCGCCGCTGGCAAGCAGTTGCCGGATTCCGGGCAGATAGATGATGTCGCCGGGGGCTATGCCGTAATCGGCGGCCTTTTCAAGCACAAAGGGAAGCATGCCCCAGTTTACCAGATTGCTGCGGTAGCGTTTGGTGGCGTATTCCTGGGCCAGGTTCGCCCAGGTGCCGAGCACCCGCTGGCAGGAGGCCGCCTGCTCGCGGGCCGAGCCGTCCCCGGGTTTGAGGGCGAAAACCAGGGTGCCGACCCCGGTCTGCGCCTCCTGACCCGCAAGCGAACAGGCGGCAAAAAAATCATGCAGTTCCTGTTCCGTGGCGCTGTAGGGAGCCGCGGCGGATCGGGCCGGGGCCTTTATGCCGCACATGCTGCGCCGTACTTCCTCGAGGGCGCATATTTTTTTTGCCCTGCCGACATATTCCGGGTCCTTGCGCGACAGGGTGAACTCCGCCAGGCGCAGGGGATTGGAGCGAAAGGAGGAGGTTTCGCCCGAAGGGATCAGTTCGTCCGTGGTGGTCACCGGGTCGTAGATGGCCGAGGCCACGCTCAACAGCAGGTTTTCCGGCATGGGCGGCATGGCGGGCCAGTCCGTGATATTGGGGCCAAGAACCAGTTTTCTGTCCGCTTCGGCCTTGCCGAAGCCCCTGTATACCCGTTTGTCGTAAACTTCCCTGTGGAAGCTGTAGGGCCTGGGCGCCCCTCCGGGCAGTTCTTCCGGCACAAGGGGCAAATCGGTGGCCGGGGTGAGCCGCCCCTGGTTGGCGGCGGTGGCGGCAATGGAGCGCGCATCCATAAGCGCGACATAGGAGATCTGGCCTTCCGCTGGCTTGGATCCCTCCCGGTTAGGAAAATTGCGGGTGCTGTGCCGGATGGAAAAGGCATTGTGCCCCGGCACATCCCCCGCCCCGAAGCAGGGGCCGCAAAAAGCGCTTTTCAAAACCGCCCCGGCCTGCATCAGGGACAGGGCCGCGCCGCTGCGCACCAGCTCCATATACTGGGGCTGGCTTGCCGGGTACAGGGCCAGGTTGAAGGCGCCGTTGCCCGGGCCGGCGGCGCCGTTTTTCAAAATGGCATCCACCTGCACAAGATTCTCGTACATGCCGCCGGAACAGCCCGCCACAACCCCCTGATCCGTCTGGAAACCGTCCTTTGTCAGTTTGGAGCGCAAATCCGGACGCAGCGGCGCCTTGCCGACCATGCGGACCGCTTCTTTTTCTATCTCCGCCAGCAGATCGTCGGCATCGGCCAGAAAATCCCTGATCCGAAAAACATTGCTGGGGTGGAAGGGCAGGGCGATCATGGGCTCGATTGCCGCCAGGTTGATGCTGATCACCGCGTCATACCAGGTCCCGTCCTCGGGCAGCAGTTCCTTGTAGTCGGCCTCCCTGCCGTGCACGGCGAGCCAGTCGCGCACCCGCGTGTCGGTCTGCCAGATGGATGACAGGCAGGCGCTTTCAGTGGTCATAACGTCAATGCCCATGCGGTAGTCCACTGAAAGTTCGGCCAGGCCCGGGCCGATGAATTCCAGAATCTTGTTCTTGACGACGCCCTGCTTGAACACCGCGCCGATCAGGGCCAGGGCCACGTCCTGCGGCCCTACGCCGGGCCGGGGGCGGCCCTCGAGATACACGGCCACCACCTCGGGCATGGCGATGTCATAGCTGCGGCCCAATATCTGCTTGACCAGTTCCGGACCGCCTTCGCCCACGCCCATGCAGCCGAGGGCGCCGTAGCGGGTGTGGCTGTCGGAGCCCAGGATCATCCTGCCGCAGCCAGCGTACATCTCGCGCATATACTGATGCAGCACGGCCAGGTGCGCCGGCACGTATTCGCCCCCGTACTTGCGCGCGGCGGAGAGCCCGAACAGGTGGTCGTCCTCGTTGATGGTGCCGCCCACCGCGCACAGGCTGTTGTGGCAGTTGGTCAGCACATAGGGTACGGGGAACTCGCGCAGGCCGCCGGCCCTGGCGGTCTGGATGATGCCCACATAGGTGATGTCGTGGGATGTGAGCGCGTCAAAACGGATGTGCAGCAGCGAATCATCCGCCGCCGCCCCGTGCTGGCTGTGCGCCGCCAGTATGCGGCGGGCGATGCTCTTCGCGCCGGCAACAGGGGGAGGGGAGAGGTGGCGGGCATGCCCGGTGCTCTTGTCCAGCCACTGGCCGTTAAGGTAATAGGCGCCTTCACTGTGTATTTGTATCATGGCTCTTCCTGCGGGGGCCGCGCTGCAAAAGGTCCGGACCGGACACGGCTGCGCCCGGCCGCGCGAGAGTACACCGCGCCGGGGCCGGATTCAAGAAAAATCGCATGGACGAAGGCTGTTATGCCGCCGGCGGCCAAAGGGGCTCCGCCCCTTTGGAAACCCCGTCAAAGGGGCGCTGCCCCTTTGGAATCCCTGCCAAAGGGGCGCTGCCCCTTTGGAATCCCCGCCAGGGGGCGTGGCCCCCTGGACCCGCAAATTGTTACTGGCCGCGCTTGCGGCAGAACGCTTTGTCGCGCCCTTGCGGCATCGGGGGGCGCGCCTCTGTCACAATAACCGGGCAATATCGGGCCCTGTGCGGCCGGCTTTGCCGCTGCCCGGCCGGCATTGCCGTTGCCCGGCCGGCATTGCCGTTGCTTCGGGCGGCAGGAGAGCGCTGCCTCAAGAAGCTGTTGAGTATTCCCGCCGGCGGGCGTATAAGCATGGCCCGCCGGCGTCCGCCCCGGACTGCCGGGCGGCGCGCTTTTGAAACAACGCGCAACAGCCGCCGCGACCCCGAGGGGAAACGGCAAGGCACAACACCGGAACCCCATGCAGGACATACTGATCATTCTGGCATGCATAAGCCTGGGCATGCTCGCGGGCGTGTGGCAGCGCTCGCGCCCGCGATTGCTGCGCATCGCGGACAGGGTTTCGCTCTACGCGGTGTACGGGCTGCTTTTTGTCCTGGGGGCCGGGCTGGGCGCGGATGCGGAACTGCTCGCCCAACTGCCCCTGCTGGGAGGCCGGGCCCTGTGTGTGGCTTTTTTGTGCACGGCCGGAAGCGTTCTGGCCATGCTTGCCCTGCGCCGGGCCTTTCCCGATCCTCCGGAGGCCGTGCGGCAAAAGGGGGGAAGGGATGTTTCGCCCCTCAAAGGCAGCCTGCGCATACTGTGCTGCTTTTTTCTCGGCATCCTCCTCGGGCTGTCTCCGATAATGCCGCCCTGGATGAACGACAGCTCCCTGGCCGCCTATGTCCTGTATCTGCTGGTCTTTTCCGTGGGCATCGGACTCGGCGCCGATCTGCGCGCTTTTCGGATCATCCGGGATTTGCATGTGAAAATACTGGCGGTGCCCCTGCTGATTGTCTGCGGCTCCGCAGCCGGGGCCGCCGCCGCCGGCTTGATCCTGCCGGGCATGCCCGTTTCGGATGCCATGTGCGCCGGGCTCGGACTCGGGTATTACAGCCTCTCCAGCGTGCTTATTGAAAACGCCGGCGATTCCGCCCTGGCATCCGTGGCCTTGCTGGCCAATATCCTGCGCGAAATCATGGCCATCCTGGCCGCCCCCCTGCTGGCCAGCCGCTGCGGCAGGCTGTCGCCGGTGGGCGCTGCCGGGGCCACGGCCATGGATACCACCCTGCCGATCATCGCCCGCTTTTCAGGAGAGCGCTTTGCGGTCATCGCCGTATTCAGCGGCATGACCCTGACCCTGCTGGTGCCCTTTCTGGTCACCATAGCCCTGCAACTGCGGTAGCCCCCGGATATTGCCCGAAGCGCAAAATCCGGATGGCCGGTTGCGACGGCCAAGCGTTCACAGCACAGCCTTTTTTCCGTGTCTTGCACCGTGTTTGCACCGTGTCTTGCATCCTGTCTTGCATCGTTGACAGCCATGGTTTTTTCACCTACTTTTCGCCTGCTTCAAAAATGCTTTTGTTTTTTGGGCGGCAGCCACGGCAGAGGCTTTAAGAGCGGATAACGCTTCAAACAGCCGCCCCCTTGCCGGCAGGCAAAGCTCGCCTGCGGTTATCCGCAGCAAGGATTGACGGCCCGTTGAAAAACTGGCCGCGCGCGCCAGGACGTCCGGTTCCGGACGGAGCCGGAGGCAAACGACCTACCGGAGTGAGCGCAGCCGCAGGCAACAAAGCAAAAGCAGACATACGCGCCAGTAGCTCAGTCGGATAGAGCAACTGCCTTCTAAGCAGTCGGTCGGGGGTTCGATTCCTCCCTGGCGCGCCAAAATTCAAAGGGTTAAGATGATATCTCATCCTAACCCTTTTCTTAATCCTAACTCTATTCCTAACAACAACATATTAAAAAAACAAAAAGGACACCGCGAGCTGTCCTTTTTGTAGCCTTCATCAATGGCGACAGCAATTATGTAAGAACCTGCTGCTGTCCGACACCACCCACTCCCGGCAACAGTTCAACCTTTTGCCAGTCGCCTGGCGTGTGCTCAGAGTCCCACAGATCACGGTTTTGTTGCAGGTTCAGCCACAGTTCCGGGCCGGTATTAAAGGCGCGTCCGAGGCGCTGGGCCATATCAGGCGTGATGCTGCCGCGTTCGTTGACGATCTTGGACAGGGTTTTACGCGACACTCCCAGGTGCGCAGCTAGCGCAGAGACTGAAAGCCTCATGGGGTCAAGGTATAAGCCACGAAGTATTCGCCCTGGATGGCTGGGCGGGCGGGTTTTCTTTGAGCGGTCAAGCATGGCTTGTCCTCCTCTCTTAATGATAGTCTTGGTAATTCACAACATGAGCATGCCCTTCTTCAAAGCGAAAGGTCACGCGCCAGTTGCCGGAACTTTCACGGACCAATGATCTTTCAGGCTGCCTTTCAACTGGTGGAGGTTGGAGCCGTGAAAGTTCATTGCCTCTGGTTTTTCCGCTCCATCCAAAAGGTCAAGAATCATTTCCAATTTTGCGGCATGTTTCGCCTGTATCCCTCTGGTGGAGCCGGTCAGGAAAAAGTCTTCAAGCTCCTTGTGGGCAAAGCTCTTAATCACAGTGTAACCTCATGGGTGCCAAAGTCAAGATGAGGATTTTCCCTGAAAAGGAATAACAGTAGCCTTTTTTGATCCAGCTTCCCTTGCAGCGCTCATGCCCTCGGAACCCCATCCGGCGACTTCTTTTTTCTTCACTTCACCTTGGCAAGCTGCTTCCACTTCGTAGTGAACGCCCCGGACAGCAGATTGCGGGTCATATGCCAATGGGCCTTTGCCGGGCCTTGGGCAAGATATCGCAAGGTGTCTCTGCCGTACAGGTCATTCACCTTGTCCAAAGTTTGCATGAGCTTGGTCTGCTTCTGCTGCCTGGGTTCGGCTACCGCTTCCATCAAGGTCATTTGGCGGGAGCCTTCCTCCTGCAAATCATACAGAAGGATACCGCCCTTCATATACCCATGCCCCGACTGGTAGCACTTATCAAGAGCTTTCATAGCTGATTTAATCAATACGCCTGTAAGATTGGTTGGAACAGCTATGCGCACGCTGGCGCTGGCGCTGAAATAGGGTTCCTCCGTGTGCATCGATGTCTGCATATGGACGCAGAGGCCAGCAGCTTCCATCTTTTCCAAGCGGAGCCGTTCACCGGCAATGGTACAGTGCATGGTCATGGCTTGAGCCAGGTCTTCTTTTGTAGTGACCTTCCTGCCGAAACTGCGAGAATTGATGAGGGTTTTCCGGGGTACTGGTGTCTGATCTTCCATGATGCACTGGAAACCACGAAGTTCCAAAACGGTACGCTGTCCAACCACTGTGAGCAGCTTTAACGCTCTGTCCGCGTCCATATCCCGAAGCTGACGAGCATTGCGGATACCAAGTTTTTCCAGCTTGGCAGATTGTCTGCGCCCTATGCCCCAAATATCGCCTGTCGGAGTCTCTTCAAGTATGTCCTCCAACTCCTTTGAACCGAGGTCGAGCTTGAAGACCCGGCTGCGTTTCTTGGCCCACAAATTCGCCAGCTTGGCCAGTGTCCTTGTCGGCCCGATGCCGACTCTGACCGGAACACCTACCCACTGTTTTATCCTGTCCTGAATAGTCCATCCCACATCCATAGCCTGAACTGCGGTGGCTGGATAAAACGGCACAAAGCTTTCATCTATGGAATACTGCTCAATAGGAACGAGCATTTCAAGGGTTCGCATGACCCTGTTTGAGATGTCCCCGTACAAGGTATAGTTAGAGCTAAACGCTGTGACACCAAGCTTTTCAAGGCGCTGTTTGACCTGAAAGTAGACATCGCCCATCTTGAAGCCGAGAGCCTTGGCTTCGGGGGTTAATGCTATCAAACAACCGTCATTATTTGATAATACTACTACGGGCTTTCCTTCCAAATCCGGCCGGAACAATCTTTCACACGAGCAGTAGAATGAGTTGCAATCAACCAGACCCCAATAAACGGGCTTAGAGCGAGTGGAGTACATAGGTTACGACACCCCAGATACAGGTATCTTCATGCTTGCTGATGTCGATAGGCGGGTAATCGGGATTTTCAGGCATGAGCAGCAACTTCTTGCCCTTCTTGACCAGGCGTTTGACCGTCAATTCCCCATCAACGGCGGCAATGACCACCTTACCCGGAACCGCATTTATTGAGCGGTCAACCACCAGGATATCCCCTTCATGGATGCCGGCGCCAATCATTGAGTTTCCAGTGGCATGAAGGAAAAAGGTTGAAGGCTCATTCCTGACAGCGAACTTGTGAAGGTCAAGAGTGTCCTCAATGTAGTCTTCCGCTGGCGAAGGCCACCCGGCGGCCACAGGGCAAAGATAGACGGGGATTCCTTCGCGCTCCGAAGGAACTAGGGCGGGAAACATGATTTTGTTTTGAGGAAGAGAGTCCATGTTTAATTATATAAACAAACCTCAAAGGGTAGGCAACTGGTGTTTTTACTTGTTTTACTATTTGTAAGTATATAGCGCTATATAGGTAATCTTTAGCTGCTCGGGTGCATCCTCCCTCACTACTGAGTTATGATGACGCCTTGACGCCATACATTATTGTACGTACATTAGTGTCATGGAATTCG
>JAJDJN010000092.1 GCA_030267245.1 Desulfovibrio sp. OttesenSCG-928-A18 | reverse complement strand
ACGTCATTTTGTCAACAGCGCGCGCTTCACTTGGCAAGGCATCGGCCATGGTGTAAGAAGCCTGAGCACTGTACGTCAATCCGGAGAAAATCATGGCTGTTCTTGCCTTGCTCTTTCCTGGCCAGGGTTCGCAGGAGCCCGACATGGGACGCGATCTGGCCGAAAGCGACAAAGAAATAATGGACTTGTGGAAAAAGGCCGAAAGCGTCAGCGGCCTTGCCCTGCGTGAAATATACTGGGGCGGATCGGACCGGGACATGGCCGAGACCAGACATCTGCAACCGGCCCTTACGGCGGTCAACCTGTCCTTGTGGATCAAGCTCAGGGCAAAGCTGTCCGCTACGGAAATCGCCGCCGCCGCCGGGCACAGCCTGGGCGAATTCAGCGCCGTGGCCGCCGCCGGGGTGCTGCCCGTGGACAAAATCCTGGAACTGGTCAGCCTGCGCGGCCGGCTCATGAGCGAGGCCGACCCTGAAGGCAAGGGCGGTATGGCCGCTGTGCTCAAGCTGCCCAGGGAGCAGGTGGAAAGCTTTGTCAACGCCGCCCGCGAGGCCACGGGGGAGACTATTCTGATCGCCAATTACAACACGCCGGCCCAGTTTGTGGTCAGCGGCACGGCCCGGGCCGTGTCCCACGTGCAGGCGGGGGTAAAGGCGGCCAGGGGCCGGGCCATCGCCCTGGCGGTATCCGGGGCTTTTCACAGTCCGCTGATGGCCTCGGCGGCTTCGGAATTCGCCTCGGCCGTGCGTAGCATTCCGGACGCCTCCTGGCGTCGGGCGCGTTTTGCCGTCTACTGCAATGCGGAGCCGGGCGCGCTGACGGAAGCGGGGGGAAATCCGCGAATGCATGACGCGGCAGATGACGGCGCCGGTGCAGTGGATTACCGGCATCCGCCGCATGTGGGACGACGGCTGCCGCGCCTACCTGGAATGCGGCCCCAAGGGCGTGCTCGCCAAGATGGTGGAGCCCATTTTAAAAGAATACGTCCAGACGCCGGCGCCAGGGGCTGAAGGCGCGCCTGCCGGGCCCGGCCACCGCGTAATGACGGTGGGCAACCTGGCGCAACTGCGGGAGTTCACATGGCCCTGAGCATAGCCATAGTCGGGCTGCCCAACGTGGGCAAATCCACCCTTTTCAACGCCCTGACCAGAGCCCAGAACGCCGAAGCGGCCAACTATCCCTTTTGCACCATTGAGCCCAACAAGGCCACGGTGCCGGTGCCGGATGCGCGGCTGCCGGTGCTGGAAAAACTGGTGCGGCCGCAAAAGCTGGTACACGCCACAGTGGATTTCATCGATATCGCCGGCCTGGTGCGCGGGGCGAGCAAGGGCGAAGGGCTGGGCAACCAGTTTCTGGGCAACATCCGGGAATGCGCCGCCATTCTTGAGGTGGTGCGCTGCTTTGAGGACGACAACATCAGCCACGTTGACGGCGGCGTATCGCCCAGGCGCGACATAGAAACCATTGAAACCGAACTGCTGCTGGCCGACATCCAGAGTGTGGAAAAACGCCTGGAACGCACGAAAAAAGCGGCCAAGGGGGATCGGGCCATGCAGGCCCTGGCCCAGGACCTGGAAGGGCTGCTCGCGCACCTGAACGCGGGCGGGGCCGCCGCCGTCTTTGCCGGGCCGGATTCGGAACTCTGGAAGCAGACCATGCGCGAACTCGGCCTTTTGAGCGCCAAACCGACGATTTATTGCGCCAATGTGGACGAAGCCTCCCTCGGCAAGGCCCAGGCGAACCAGCATGTGGCCGCCCTGAGCGCCCTGGCCGAGGAACGCGGCAGCGCCCTGGTGCTGGTCTGCGCCAAGATCGAGGAGGAGTTGCAGGGGCTTTCCGAAGCGGAACAGGCCGAAATCCTCAGCTCTTACGGCATTGCGGAAAGCAGCCTGAGCCAGGTGATCCGCACCGGCTACCATACCCTCGGGCTGGCCAGCTTCTTCACGGCCGGACCCAAGGAAGTGCGCGCCTGGACCATCCCCACGGGCAGCAAGGCGCCGCAGGCGGCCGGGGTGATCCATACCGACTTTGAACGCGGCTTCATCCGGGCGGAGGTGATCGCCTTTGCCGATTACGAACGCCTGGGCTCGGAGGCGGCGGCGCGCGCGGCCGGGCTTTTGCGGGTTGAAGGCAGGGACTATGTGGTCAAGGACGGCGACGTGATGCATTTTCTTTTTAACGTCTGAGGCCTTATGTTCGACAGAAAATATTACAGGGCCCTGGGGCTTGAAGATGTATATCAACGCGTGCTGCACGGCGAACGCCTGAGCGAGGAACAGGGCGATCTTCTCTTCGCCTGCCCCGACATCCTGGCTGTGGGCGCGCTGGCCCACCACGCGCGCAAGCGCCTGCACGGGCGCAAGACCTACTATGTGCGCAACCGGCACATCAATTACAGCAATATATGCGTCAACCACTGCCGCTTTTGCGCCTTTCGCCGCGATGCGGGCGAAAAGGGGGCCTTTACCCTGGGCCAGGAGGATATCCTTGAACGGATACAGGACGATCAGGGTCATCCCTTTGCGGAAATCCACGTGGTCGGCGGCTGCCACCCCGATCTGGCCCTCGGCTGGTTTGAAGAGCTGTTCCGCAAAATACGCAAACTGCGCCCTGAGGCCATAATCAAGGCCTTCACTGTGGCCGAAATCGCCCATTTCGCGCGGCAGGAGGGCTGCGACACGGCCGGAATCCTCGCCCGGCTCAAGGAGGCCGGGCTGGCCATGCTCACGGGCGGAGGCGCGGAAATCTTCAATCCGGAGTTGCGCGAGCGCATATGCCCGGAAAAAATCAGCGGGCGGGAGTATCTTTCCATCGCCGGCGAGGCCCACGCCCGGGGGATCGCCTCCAACTGCTCCATGCTCTTCGGGCATATCGAGAGCCACGGCGACCGGGTGCGGCACCTGTGCGCCCTGCGCGGGCAGCAGGACAAAAGCGGCGGTTTTGTCTGCTTCATCCCCCTGCCCTTTCAGCCCGAGCACAATGAACTGGCGCGCAAACTTTCCGCCCGGGGCAGGGCCAGCGCGCGCCAGACCGCGCGCGGGCTGGACAATCTGCGCACCATTGCCGTGGCCCGCCTGCTGCTGGACAATATTCCGCATATCAAGGCCTACTGGGTCATGCTGGGAGTGAAATGCGCCCAGGCCGCCCTGCATTTCGGAGCGGACGACCTGGACGGCACGATCATGGAAGAACATATCGGGCACATGGCCGGCGCTGATTCGGCCCAGGCCATGACCCGCCGGGAGCTGGAAGAGATGATCGCCGGCTGCGGCTTCACCCCGGTGAACCGCGACGCCCTGTTCACGCCCCTTGACCCGCTCCTTGACCCGGCCCCGGCCCCCTGCCGGCACTCCCCAATAAAGGCCTGTGAGACGCCGACGCCGGCCGCCTCCGGAGTTTCGCCGCTTTCGCCCGCGCGGCCCGGCCCGGGAGCTGGACAATGAGCGGCATGCATCCCCTGCCCCGGCGCGATTTCGCGTCCCTGGCCAACGACAGCCTGAGCGGCGAGAGCGGGGCCGTGGCCGCCATCGCCCTGCGTCTGCACCAGGCCTTTGAAAACCACATGCTCAGCGGACGCGAAAGCGCCGTGAGCGAGCTCCCGCCGGCCGGGGTCCATACCGGGCCGGTGCCCGGCGCGCGCATCAGCAGGCAGGAGGCGGAAAGCCTTTACCACGAAGCCGGCCTGCACACCCTGGGCGCCCTGGCGCGCCACGCCCGTGAGGCCCTGTACCCCGGCGGCATCGTCAGCTACGTGGCGGACAGGAACATCAACTATTCCAATATCTGCGTCTGCGGCTGCCGCTTCTGCGCCTTTTTCCGCCCGCCGGGGCATGCCGAAGGCTATGTGATCAGCCGCGAGGAACTGGACCGCAAAATCCGCGAGACCATCGCCCTTGGCGGCACCCAGATACTCATGCAGGGGGGGCACCACCCGGACCTGCCCCTGAGCTGGTACGAAGAGCTGATCGCCTGGATCCGGGAGCAGCACCCTTCGATCCACATCCACTCATTTTCTCCGCCCGAGATCGTCTTTTTCGCCAATAAAGAAGGGATCGGCGTAAGCGAGGTCATCGCCCGCCTGATCAGGGCCGGGCTGCACTCCATTCCGGGCGGCGGCGCCGAGATCCTGAGCGATCGGGTCAGGCGGCTGGTCTCGCCCAACAAATGCGACGCTGCCCAATGGCTCGGGGTGATGGAAGAAGCCCACGCCCAGGGGCTGAAGACCACGGCCACCATGATGTTCGGCCATCTGGAAGAGGACGGGGAACGCCTGGATCACCTCTTTGCCGTGCGCGCCGCCCAGGACAGGAGCGGCGGCTACACGGCCTTCATCCCCTGGACCTTTCAGAGCGCGAACACGGCCATCGACTGCCCGCCCGAAACCGCGCAGGGCTATCTGCGCGTACTGGCCCTTTCGCGCCTGGTGCTGGACAATGTGCCGTCCATCCAGGCCTCATGGGTGACCATGGGGCCGCAAATCGCGCAACTGGCCCTATTTTTCGGGGCCAACGACTTCGGCTCCCTGATGATCGAGGAAAACGTCGTGGCCGCCGCCGGGGTGCGCTTTCACATGTCGCGCGAGGAGATCCACGCGGTGATCGCCGGCGCCGGCTTCACCCCGAGGCAGCGCCTCATGGACTATACCCTGCTGCATGCGGCGGACAACCCCGGGAGCGGAAGATCATGAACGCGGAAAATCCCCGGGAACAAACGCGCCCGCGCATGGGACGCATAGGCTATCTCAACGTCCTGCCCCTGTACCACGCCCTGGAATCCGGAGAAATCGCCCACGATTACGAACTGGTCTACGGACCGCCGGCGGAACTGAACAGACGCATGGCGGCCGGGGAAATGCTGGCCGCCTCCACCTCCTGCGTGGAATACGCCAGAAGGCCGGAACGCTATCTGCTGCTGCAGGATCTGGCCATCGGCAGCAAGGGGCCGGTGCAGAGCGTGCTGCTGCTCTCGCGGGTGCCTGTTGCGGAACTGGAAGGCCGGCGGATTCTGGTCAGCGCCGAAACCCATACCTCGGCGGCGCTGCTGCGTATGCTCCTTGACGAGCGCTACGGCCTTCGCCGCATCAGCTACCATACCGGCTCGGCAACGGAACTGGCGGCCTCGGGCAACCCGCCCACGGCCTTTCTCGCCATAGGGGACGAGGCCCTGCGCCTGCGCAGGCACCCGCTCTACCCCCATGTGCTGGACCTGGGCGAGGCCTGGATCAACTGGACCGGGCTGCCCTTTGTGTTCGGCGTCTGGGTGGCGGACCGGGCGGCTTTTTCCGGAAACAGGACGCCGCAAACGCGAAGCCCCGGCGCGCTGCTGCGCGAGGGCCGCGCCTGGGGCGAGCGGCACATGGACCGCATCCTGGATATCGCGGTGCAGAACTACCCACACATGAGCCGGCGCGAACACGAGGACTACTTCACCGGCCTGTCCTACAGCCTTGGACCCGTGGAACAGCAGGGGCTGCTGCTGTTCTGGCAAAAACTCGCCGCGCGCGGCGAAATCGCCCGAGCGCCCGCCCTGGACTTTTTGGACGATGCCCGCTGAGGCCGGCCCGGGTATTGCGCGAATAACATTCCTCCGGCTACCAAAGGGACGCCGCGCCTTTGGATTCCCCGCCAAAGGGGCGCCGCCCCTTTGGATTCCCCGCAAGGGGCATGATGCCCCTTGACCCCCATATTACGGCAGCACCTTCGCGGCTGCGAAGGACTGTCGGCTTTTCGGAGGACCGGGAGCAGGTTCGCAAAAGCATGTTCTCGGATGCGGACGAGAGCAGACCACGGCGCCTCGCGCGATTCATCCGCCCCGACTGAACTGCGGCGGGCGTCTTGACTAGCCCGCGCCGCGCACGTATGAGGGCTGATGCAAATTTCCCGGCTCTCCCAGCTCCCGCAGTCCGCCAAAGGCACACTTTATGTGCTGGTCGGAGCGGTGTGCATCAGCTTCTCGCCGCTCTTTGTCCGACTGCCCGACGTAGGGCCGACGGCAGCGGCCTTTTACCGCCTGCTCTGGGGCAGCGTGGCCCTTTTTGCCGTGAGCTTTGCGCGCAAGGACCGCATCCTGCCCAGCGGGCGCGTGCTTGTGCCCATGCTCCTGGCGGCGGCCTTCTTTACCGGGGATCTGAGCTGCTGGCATCGATCCATACTTTATATCGGGCCGGGCCTGGCGACCATTATCGCCAACTTCCAGGTCTTTTTGCTGGCCCTGATCGGAGTCTTCTTTCTCGGTGAACGCCCGGGCCCGCGCCTGGCCCTGTCCATCCCCCTAGCCTTTGCCGGCCTCTGGATGCTGCTGGAAATAGACCTGGGCCGGGACCTGCCGACGCACGTGCTCGCGGGCGTGGCCCTGGGCTTTTGCACCGCTGCCTTCTACACCGGCTACATCCTGACCCTGCGCCGCTCGCAAAGCCTGGCGGACCGGCTGCCGGCCGTGTCCAACATGGCCGCGATCTCCTTCATGGGCACGCTGTTCTGCGCCCTTGTCGCCACCCTGCAGGGCGAGAGCCTGGCGGTGCCCAGCCTGCAAAGCAAGCTGCTGCTCGTGGTCTACGGCGCCGGCTGCCAGGGCCTGGGCTGGTTCCTGCTGTCCAAGGGGCTGCCGCATCTGCCGGCCTCCCGCGCCGGCCTGCTCATGCTCACCCAGCCCACCCTGTCCTTCATCTGGGACGTGCTCCTCTGCGGCCGCCCCACAGGAGCCGTGGGCTATTGCGGCGCCCTGCTCGCCCTCTTCGCCATCTCCCTGGGGGTAACGGACAAGGGCGGAACGAAAAAACAGGCGTAAAAAGCATACGGCGCAGAAAACATAAGACCATAGCCCCGGCAAAGGACCTTCGCCCCCCAAATCACCGCCAAAAGACAAAAAAAAGAGTTGTGTGCGTCAAGTTCAGCAAATTGATTTCCGTGGCATGTTGCCTCAACCAGAGCAGTCGGCGCGGACCTTGTCCAGAGGGTGCCCCCACGAGCATCCCGGCGTTTTGCAAGGTCCGTGACGACTGCGGCTCTTATACCGCCAGCTTCATCAACTCCTGTTTTTTGTGTTCCTTGAGCAGGTTCATATCGAGGTAGCGATGCGCCTCGATCCAGTTTTCGTGTGTCTCTACAGCCAAGGCTCGGACAAGTCGCAAACAGCTCTGTTCGTTTGGAAATATCCGTACGACACGCGTTCGGCGACGGATTTCTTCATTGAGACGCTCAAGCATATTGGTGGATTTCAGGTGTTTGTGATGCCCCAAAGGCAATTGATAAAATGACAAGGTTTCCTCTATGTTGTCCTCAACCCACGCGCAAAGGCGGGGGTACTTCATTTGCCAGCGGCTCAGCCAGGCGGCCAGGTCTTTCCTTGCCTCAACTATATCCCGCCGGTCATAGAGCCAACGCAATTCGCGCAAGCAGTCATCATCACCTTTGCGGGGCAGGTGCTCCAGGGCGTTGCGTAGAAAGTGCACATAGCAGCGCTGCCAGAGGCCTTCCGGAATGACTTCGGCTATGGCCTTGCGCAGGCCTGCGTGGTCATCGCTTGCCACAAACTCAACGCCCTTGAGCCCTCGTTCTTTCAGAGACTGCAAAAAATGTTTCCAGGAACTTGTTGTTTCCCGGTTGGCAAGTTCCACACCCAGTATCTGACGGCGGCCGTCCCAGTCCACGCCGATGGCGATAAGCACGGCACGACTGCGAATGGCACCGCCTTCGCGCACTTTTTCGTAGCGGGCATCAAGAATCAGATAGGGAAACGCATCTTCCAGCCTGCGCTCGGCAAACTGCGACAACTGCTCGTCAAGACGTTTGACTATAGCGCTTACCGTGCTCGCCGAAAACTCATGCCCGCAAAGCTCCTCGGTCACCGCTTTGACTTTACGAGTTGATACGCCTTGCACATACATCTCGGCCAAGGTGGACACCAAGGCCTTCTCGCTACGCTGGTACCGCTCAAAGACCTCCGTGGAAAAGCGCCCCTGCCGATCTTGTGGAACGCGCAGTTCCAGCTTGCCAACACGGGTGATCAGCGTGCGGCTGTAATACCCGCTGCGGTAGCCCAAACGCGAGTCCGTACGCTCTCCCTTACCAGCGCAGAGGGCGGCTTCCATCTCGGCCTCAAGTGTTTGCTGAACCACTTCTCGCACAAGCTCTTTAAAAAAATCTGCTTCTTGGCTCAACAAGCCTTTAACCTCAGACAACGATGCGATA
>JAJDJN010000091.1 GCA_030267245.1 Desulfovibrio sp. OttesenSCG-928-A18 | reverse complement strand
CCAAAGGGGCAGCGCCCCTTTGGCCGCCAAAGGCACACCGCTGCCGCGCTTTCGACCCGATTAAACGGGAACGCCGCGCCCGTGCCTGGCCACGCGGCTGACAACAGCGGCATGCACCGCCAGCGCGCCGGCTTCGTGCAGGGCACCGACGGCGGCACGCATGGTAGCGCCTGTGGTAAGGATATCGTCCACCAGCAGGATCCGCTGCCCGCGCACCGCCGCTGTCGCTGTAAAGGCTTGTCGCATATTTTGCTGCCGCGCCTCAAAGTTGAAGCCCACCTGCGGCGGGGTATAGCGCGAGCGGCGCAGGACATCCGGGCGCAGGGGCAGTGACAGGCTGCGGGCCAGGGCGCGGGCGATTTCCAGGGATTGATTGTATCCGCGCCGGGCCAGCCTTTTTTCATGCAAGGGGATGGCGCTGACAAGATCCACCTGCAAAAGCCGAAGCTCCGGCTGCCGGGAAAGCAGCCAGCCCAGCGCCTGCCCGAACTGGGGCATGTTTACGAACTTCAGCAGGCGCAAGACCCTGCGCAACTGCCCCCCATACAGGCCGTGAAAATGCAGACTGTCCCAGGGCGGAGCAGCTTTGACGCAACGGATGCAGGGGGCAAGGGGCAGTTCCGGCCAGGCCGCCGGCTCTCCGCACAAGGGGCAATGCCCTTTTTCCCGGCGCGGCATGCTGCTCAGACAGCCGGGGCAAAAGGGAGAACCGGCCGCCCCCCTTCCGCCAGCCTCCGCGCCGTCCCGGGGAAAAGAAAAAAATACCGCATGGCACAGTACACAGCGCCGTTCCCCCCTAATCCGCCCGACAAAGAGCTGCCCGAGCCATCGGGCCGTACTGGCGCAAAGGCGGAGCAGGGGCCAGGGGCGCGGGAAAAAGCTTTTTTTCGCCTGGGCCGGCGCTTGCTGTTCCCGTTCACGGTGCATACACCGCGCCCTTGGCCCCTGCTCCGGTCCATAGCTCATGCGCCGCGTCCTCGGCATAGTCCATGATCGCCTGCCGGTGCTCCTCATGCCGGCGCAGATCCTCCGGCCCGTCAAGGCCGCGCAGCAGCAGGGGCTCGGCCAGGCGCACGCGCAGAGGGGCAAAGGCGTGGCGCAGGGTGAGCAGAGCGCCTTCAAAGAGCTTCTGCCCCTTTTTCCGCGCGCCGAGCAAGATGACCCGGCAGACGCGTTCAGGCTGCTCGGCCAGATGTCTGCCACCGGCGGCATGCAGATTCCAGAAGGGCTGCATCCTGTCCAGCAGCCCCTTGAAGCCGGCGGGCAGGTGATAAAAATAGATCGGCGCCACAAGGCAGAGACCCCTGGCGCTGACAAAGGAACGCAGCAACGCCGCGCTGTCGTCCTTTGCGGTAAGGGGGCAGCCAAAGGGCATGAAGCCATAGGGCGGGCCGCCGTTCACAAGGGCCTCGGTCATTTCTTTACAGCAGTCACAGCCGACGCAGGGGAGGACGCGATGGTCACGCAAAAAAACGCTGCGAAGGCCGAAACGCGACAAAGCCGCGCCAGCCTCCGCGCAACAGGGCGCGTCCGCAGCCTGAGCCGGCCCCTTTGTCCCGCCCGGCCCCTCCGTGCGCCGCAGCCGATTACTGGAGCGCTCGTCCAGGGGTTCCGGCTCTGACCGTCCGTCCGGGGCGGAAGAGCCCGCCCTGGCGCGAAGCAGTATGGTCCGCTCAAAGCTTTGGGAAAAAAGGCCCAGGGCGGTATCTGAATTGCCCCCCGGCCTGGGGCTGCATCCCATAAGAAGATAGCGCTCCAGGGCAATGGCCGGGCGTATTCTGAACTCGCGTCCGCCCTTGCGGCCGGGGTCGTTATCTTTATGCCGGCGGTCGGCACCCCCTTGTTCGTCGGGGGCATGCCCTTGCAGTTCAATCACGAAAATCACCGGCATAGGGATTATTGCGGCGCTCGTCGCCAATGCGTGTTTCCGGGCCATGCCCGGAATACACAATGGTCTCCTCGGGCAGGGTAAACAACTGCGTGCGTATGGAGTGCAGAAGCGTGTCGCTGCTCCCTCCGGGGAAATCCGTCCGCCCGACGGAGCGGTAAAAAAGGGCGTCCCCGGAAAAAACCGCCTGCAACTGTTCAAAATAAAAGGACAGGCCGCCGGGAGTATGCCCTGGCGTGGGCAAAACGCGACAAAGGCCGCCCAACAGGGGCAGTTCGCCCGCTTCCAAAAACTCAAAAGTAAAGGGCTCCACTTCGGGCAGTCCCCAGATACCGCCCAGACCGAATTCGTTCTCCATCATATGGGCGTCGTTCCCCGAGGCCAGGGTCCTGGCCCCGGTAGCCGTAACCAGTGCATGCACGCCATAAGTATGATCAAAATGCAGATGCGTCAGAAGAATATGGGTCAGACGCAAGGCCTTGTCCTTCAAAAAGCGCAGCACGGCGCCGGGTTCGCCGCCGGGGTCCACGGCAATGGCCTCATTCTTCGTATACACCAGAAAACAGTTGGTACTCAGGGGGCCCAGGGCAAAATGCGCTACCTGCATGGCAGTATCTTTCTCCATGGCCTATTCGCCTATATAGGTGACGGTGCCGCTTTTCCGTTCAGGGGCCGGGGGTTGTTCGCCCTGCACATAGCCCAGCGCAAGGCATGCATAAACCCGGTTTTGCGCCGGAACCTGCAACTTGTCCAGCACCTGCCTGAAGCCGGCTTCCCCGTTCAGGGGGCCGAGCTGGTTGATCCAGCAGGAGCCCAGTCCCAGGGAGCAGGCCGCCAGCATCATGTTCTGCATTACCAGGGCGCAGTCCACTTGCGCCAGCGCGGACAGTTCCGGATCCCCCGAGACAAGGATGAAGGTGGGGGCGTGATAATTGATGCTGTAGCCCGAGGCGCCGACCATGGCCTTGTAGTGGTTATCGGGCATCCGGGCCGTGGCCGCCTTGACTTCGGCGTTCAGCGCGGCAATGCGTTCAAGGCCGCGCAGAACGGTGATGTGCCAGGGCTGGCGGTTGCGGGCGCTGGGGGCGAAAAGCCCCGCCTGGACAATGGCCTCCAGTTCGGCTCGCGGGAACTGATCCGGACGAAATTTACGGATGCTCCTGCGTTGCAGTATGTTCCTGATGCTGTCGTTCATATTCCCCTTCTCCATTTCCGTATTCATAATGCGCCCTGGCACAGCGCCACCCCGGACAAGGCGGACCATCATCCCGGCCTTCACCCTGTCCTTACCCGGTCCTTACCCGGCCCTTACCCGATTCGGCGCTTAAACATTTTTTCCAGATCTCCGGGGCTGAAAGAAAGCACTGCCGGGCGGCCATGCGGGCAAAAAGCGCAATCCGGGGTGTTCATCCAGCGCTGGACAAGTCCGGCCGCTTCGTCGCCGGTCAAGCGTTGTCCGGCCTTGATCGCCGCCTTGCAGGCCATCATATGCAGCAGCGCGTCCATATCTTCGCAGCGCCCGCCAAGAATGTCGCGCAAAAGCTCCAGCCCTTTTGCGCGCCCGAGCAGGGGCGGCACGCCGCTCACGCTCAATTTGTCCTGCCCCGCCTCCAGGGCGTAGCCGAGCCGGGTGAGCAGGCCAAAGAATTCCTGCACCCGTCGGCTCTCCGCCGGGTGCAGGGCCATATCTTCAGGCAAGGCGAGCAACTGGCTGCTGCCGCTCTCGTTGGCCCGCTCCAGGCCATGCATCAGGACGCGTTCATGGGCGGCATGCTGATCCAGCAGAAAAAGGCTGCTGTCCCGCACAAGGATCAGATAGGTATCGGCAATCTGCCCCAGACAGAGATAGGGACCGACCCGCACGGGATAGCCGTTTTCAGCCCCGGCCGCATAATCTTGCGCCGCAAAATCCGCAGCGCGCCGCAGCGCGCCGGCCTCGCCACCTGTTTGTGAGGCCAAAACGGCGGCTGGAGCGGCGGATTCCTGCAAAGGCTCCGCAACGGCTTGCGGGGAGTGGAGCGCAAGCTCGCCGGGGCCCGGCTCTTTGTCTGCCTCCTCTGGCCCCCCCCTTGGAGCGCCTGCGGAAGAGGCCGGAGAAGAAAGGCCATACACTGCCGCTGTCTCGCCGAGTCCGCCGCCGCGCTGGGCGGCATAGTGCCTGTCAAAAAAACGCGCGCCGCCCGGGCCCTCTGCCGCGCCCTGCGCAGCGTCGGCATGGGGAGCAGCCGGCCCGTCCGGCCGCCCTTGCCGCTCGGCAAGGGGGGAAGTCCCGCTCTGCTCGGGCTCGCTGTCCGTAAACTGATCGTCAAGTGACTCCAGGCCGGCCTGAGCCTTGGACCAGTCCACAAGCCGGGGTGAATCCAGACTGCCCCAGAAGCCATCGGGACGTGGGGGACGCGGGGGACACGGCGGACGCGGCGAAGCTTCCGCAAAGGGGCTGGCGGCCGCGCCACTGCCTGGCACGGCGCTGACGGCCGCGTCGCTGTCGCCAGCGTGACGCCCGTCCGCACCGGCCGCCGCTCCGGCGTACAGGGGAGGTAGCGTTGCCTGTTCCGGGCCGGCTGCGTCCTGTTCACCGGGCCTCCAGCCCCGTTCGCCGGCTCCCCCAGGTTCAACGGAGCCGAAAACAGGACTGTGGCGCGCGAGCGCTTCGCCAATGCCCGCAAGCACGGCGCCGAACACGGGCCGCTCGTCCCTGAAGCGCACCTCGCTTTTGGCCGGGTGCACGTTCACATCCACTTCCTGCGGCTCTATATCGACAAAAAGCACCACCTGCGGGTATTCACGGCTGGTCAAGCGCTTTTTGTACGCTTCTCGCACTGCTCGGAGCAGCATCCGGTCAACTATCGGGCGCTTATTGACATAGAGCAAAACATGATCGCTCCGATGCTGCGTAAAACGGGGCAGGGAGGCCAGGCCCCGCACCCTGACGCCGCCCCGTTCGGCGGCAAAGGGCACCAGCCCCTCCGTGGCACTCGGCGGCCAGAAAGCAACCAGACGTTCCGCCAGGGATTGCCCGGCCGGCATGCGCATATGCTCCCGCGTTTTGGCCCCGTCCCGCGCGGCCCCGGCGCTTTGCAGCGAAAAAGCCACATCCGGGCGGGCCAGGGCGATACGGGCCAGCAGTTCCTTGCAGCGCTTGAGCTCGGTGGCCGGGCTTTTAAGAAATTTCAGCCGGGCCGGCACATTGGCAAAGAGATCCCGCACCGTAACCAGGGTTCCCCGGTGCAGGGAACTGGGGCCCCGTTCGCAGACTTCGCCGTGGCACACGCGGATCAGCGCGGCTTCAAGCGCGTTTTCGCGCTCGTTTTCGGCATCCCCCGGGAGGGCGGGGCAAAAAAGGCTTTCCAGGGTAAGATCGGCCACAGAGGCAATGCTGGGAAGCGCCTCGCCCCGAAAGCCGTAACTGGCCACCTGGAGCAATTCGGCAAAGCTGGCCACCTTGCTGGTGGCATGGCGGGTAACCGCCAGTTCCAGATCTCCGGCCGGGATGCCCCAGCCGGTATCGCGCACCGCAAGCAGGGTCTGACCGCCGTCCTCCAGAGTCACGACAATATCGGCGGCGCCGGCGTCCAGGCTGTTTTCCACCAACTCCTTGAGCACGGATGCCGGGCGTTCCACCACTTCTCCGGCCGCGATCTGATTGCGCAGGGTAGAGGGGAGCAACTGTATGGGGCGGGAGGGAAAATTATGCATCAAAAAACTGTATCCCTTGTTATATCGACATGCAACCCGAACATTATCAACCGAACATTTTCCGTAATTGTGCTTGCTTTCTTAGCACAAGGCAGTATTATTGACATAGTGGAAAGAGGCATATACTGAACTCTCGGGGAGAGCAGAGACATGACAACACGCGAAAAACACGCTTATATGGACATGTTGCCCGAAACCGCCCGCAAGCACCTGATGGAAGCCCTGCGCGCCATGGGGGCCACCCGTCCGCCCCAAATCGGACAAAGCTACGACCCCGAACTTCTGTACGTGGAATGCCAGGTCTGCGGCAAGCCCGTACTCTGGGAGCAGGGCAAGACCACGGAACTGCTGCTTTCCGCCGGGGTCGACATCAGCGCCCTTGACGAGCGCTGCATGATCCTTTCCGAGGGCTGCCCCGCCTGCAGTCCGGGCGAAAGGGACGGCTACACCCTGGCGGTGGTACGCATAGCGGGCCTCACGCCCGAAGAGGCGGCCTATATGGCCCGCCCGGGCGGCACGGCATAGGCATGACCCGACCTTGCGCCGGCAAAAAGTCATTTTTCCCGCAAGCGCGGCACCTTCATACAGGCCGGATCCTGCGGATTCGGCTTTTTTGTTGCCCGGCATGACACAGGGCCACCTCGTCCACGTTGCCGCCGGCATCATCTGGCGGCAGGGCCGCTTTCTCGCGGCGCAGCGGCCTGAAGGCAAAAGCCGGGCCGGTTTCTGGGAATTCCCGGGCGGGAAGCAGGAGGCCGGGGAAACACTGGAACAGACCCTGCTGCGCGAACTTGACGAGGAACTGGGCATCCGCTGCACAGCCATGCAGCCCTGGCTGAAGCTGGAGCACAGCTATCCCGAACTGACCGTTTCCCTGCACTTCATCCATGTCACCGCCTTTGAGGGCGAACCCGAGCCGCGCGACGGACAGGCCCTGGCCTGGCTACGGCCCCGGGAAGCGTTGCGCCTGAATTTTCTCCCGGCCGATCGCGCCATCATCAAGGACCTGCGCTGCCCGGACTCCGCGCTGTAATGCGCGACGCGTCCCGGGGCCGCCCCCGTTCACGCTTGCGGCCGCAAAAATCCGGCCTGAAGACCGCAAGCGGGGCGCGCTTGCGGCAAAAGGAGCGGGCTCAGCCGTCTTCCCCTTCCCCATCATCGATTTTTGGGCCGCCGGCCGGAGGCGCCTGGCGTCCCGACTGCGCGAGGCCGGCAAGACCTTGCGCTCCGACAGCCTTTTGCGGCCCATCCCGAGCCCCTTCCGGATTTTTCGTATTTGGCGCGCCGGCAAAAAGCTTCCCGCGCACAACCGCGTCGCGCCCGAATCTGTCCTGTACCTGATCAAGGATGGAGTCCAGCACTGCCAGCTTGCGCCGCTCCTCTTCGCGCGGGTCCGGCAGCAGGCTCAGTCTGCGCTCCACCGGTCCGAAATTGGACAGGCCCACGCCGATGAGCCGCAGCGGAGCTTCCAGCTTCTCCGCGTCCAGCAGGGCAAGGGCGCTTTCATAAATTTCCCTGGTCAGGTTCGTGGCTTCCTTCAAGGTCCGGCTGCGGGTTTTTTGCGTAAAATCGGCATATTTCAGTTTCAGGGTCACGGTGCGTCCGGCCAGGCCCTGTTTGCGAAGGCTCTTGCCCACCCGCTCCGATTGCCGCAGCAGCCAGACCGACAGTTCCTCACGGTCCTCGGTATTTTTGGAAAAAGTATTTTCCGCGCTTTCGGATTTCGGGTCTGAAACAGGGTCCACCGGGCGCGGGTCCTCGCCGCCCGCCCTGGCGTACAGCAGTTCACCGGCCTTGCCCATGCGCCCGGACCAGAACTCCCTTGGATAGCAGCGCACATCGGACGCCATGCGCACACTCAAAAGATCCAGATGGCGCAGCATGCTCGGCCCGACCCCGGGTATTTTGGCCACGGGCAGGCGCTCCAAAAAAGCGGGCACCTCCTCGTGCTCAAGTATGGTCAGGCCGCCTGGCTTGTGCATATCCGATGCGATTTTCGCCAGAAACTTCACAGGGGCAAGGCCGATGGAGCAACTGAGGCCCGTGTCCTCAAGCACCGCTTTTTGCAGGCTCTGCGCCATGTCCCGGGGCGAACCGAATACGCGCTCAAGGCCGCTGGCATCCAGATAGGCCTCATCCACCGACGCCTTTTCCACCAGGGGGGAGAAGCGTTCCAGCACCCGCATGAACTCACGGGATTTTTCCGCATAGCGGCTCATGCGCCCGCGCAGAAACACCGCATGCGGGCAACGCCTGCGGGCCTCGAACATGGGCATGGCCGAACGCACGCCATAACGCCGCGCCTCATAGGAAGCGGTGGAAACAACCCCCCGCTCGGCGCCGCCGATGATCACGGCCTTGCCCACCAGTTCTGGGTTGTCCAGCTGCTCCACTGCTGCGAAAAAAGCATCCATGTCCAGATGCAGAATCCAGCGCCGCGCTTCTTTTACCATATAAAAGCCGGTTCACCCGCTACAGGAAACTGGGGAAACAGGATTGATGGTCCTTTTGTCCTCTGGCCGAGCCCTGCTTCGAACAGGGCGCCCCCCAACCCAGGAGGAGCGACAAGACGCAAGCCAGATTCCTGCCGCCGGGTCCTGAATGTCGCATTCATGGCCCCTTCATGGCCGGCGCTTTATGCTCCTGCCCGATTTTGC
>JAJDJN010000090.1 GCA_030267245.1 Desulfovibrio sp. OttesenSCG-928-A18 | reverse complement strand
AGGGGCAGCAGTTCGCTCGCCCTGGCCGGCAGCGGGCTTTGTTCCTCCGCCTGCAGCCCGGCAAGCCAGCCCAGATAGCCGACAACAGCCTCGGGTCGTATGCCGGCTGCCCGTAAAGAACGCAGTTCCAGGGATTTATGTCTTTTGGCCAGGCGCATTCCATGGGCGTCGTGAAGCAGCGGCACATGAGCGTAGGCCGGGGGCCGCGCGCAGCCCAGAAGAGCCAAAAGCAGAAGCTGTCTGGGGGTGGAAAGCAGCAGATCCTCGCCACGTATGACCTCGGTGATGCCCATGGCGGCGTCGTCCACACTGACGGCCAACTGGTAGGCCACAACGCCGTCCGAGCGGCGCAGGGCAAAGTCGCCGCCGCAGTCTTGCAGACAAAAGCGCTGTTCGCCCAATACCGCATCAGCAAAGTGCAGGTAGGCGCCACGGCTGTCGCCGCTTTGCGTGTTCTGGCTCAACAGGCCGGAAGCCACGGCAAGGGCGTAGGCCCCTTCCGTGTCCAGGCGCAGGCAGGCCCTTCGCCCTTCACGCTCGCGCTTACGCCGCCCGGCATCGTCGAGTTGCCGGCAGATGCCGGGGTAGGGAACGCCCTCATCGCCGATATGCGGCGCTGAGGCGAGCAGGCGCAATTCTTTGCGCGAACAGTAGCAGGGATAGATCAGTTTCCGCTCCTCAAGACGGAGCAGTGCCGAGGCATAGCGCTCGATGCGCAGGCTCTGGGTGTACGGAGCACACGGCCCCACACCGGGCATATTGCATGAGGAAGATGTCTCCGGCCCTTCGCCCGCTCCGGGGCCTTCATCCCAGTCCAGCCCCAGCCAGTCCAGGTCCCGGAGGATGGCGGCGGCAAACTCCGGGCGGGAACGTTCGGGGTCGATGTCTTCCATGCGCAGCACCAGGGTGCCGCTTTGTTTGCGGATGCTGAGCCAGGCGCAAAGAAAGGCAAAGGCGTTGCCCAGGTGCAAAAAACCTGTGGGACTGGGCGCCAGCCGCCCGCGTGCGTGGGGCTGCCGGCCGGGCGCCGGAGCGGCGTTCATCTGGAAACAGCCCTACTTGTCTGTGCTTTTTTTCCCGCCGCTGGTGCTGCTCTTAGTTTTGGCGGCCTTTGTCTTGCCGGCTGCGCTCTTGCTTTTGCCTGTAGTGGCCGTCGCGCCAGCTTTGGCCGTAGCGCCAGTCTTGGCCGTCGCCGTTTTTTTCTTCTTTGCGCTGGAAGCCGGCGCGGCCGCATCGGCATCTGCCGCATCAGCGGCGCTTTTCCTGGCGCTTTTGCCGGGCTGTTTGCCAGTTGGGGCCGCGCTGTCCTTTTTGCCTGTTTCGGTCGGAAGATCGGGATTTTCAGCCCTGTTTGTCCGCCAGGACACTTCTATTTCAAACTTGGCCCGTTCGTCGCTGACCTTGGCTTCCACTTCCAGGTCCACAACTCTCGGCACTTCCAGTTCAAGGACTTCGTTGCTTTTTTGCACGCGCAGGTGGCCGTCCTTCAAGCCTTCGATGAGTGCTTCCACCAGACCGGCAACGTCTTCGCGCGTCAAGCGCGTTGTGAATTCCAGCTCCCGTTCAGCCATGACAAGCTCCTTGGCACGAGCAGTTTCGCTTTGAGATGGGCCGCGTAACAGCGGACAAAACCCGTCTGTGACACACTCCGGGCGCAACGCCAGTGAATAAAAAGCATAATGTATTCAAGCCGCGTGTGCAAGGCATTGGGGAAAAAACAGAGACAGTGTCAATCCGCCCCACCGGAGCGCGTATAAAAAAATGCGCTTTGCCCGGAAACAGCCGGATCCACTGCAAGGGCAGAGCCCTGGTGGGATTGCAAAGGGGCAGCGGCCCTTTGGCCGCCGGAGGCGTTTTGCTCGTGCGATTTCCAGACTCTATTTACCCTTGAAATGCTTGCTTAACGGCGAGCAAAGCATTTCAGGGCAGGGAGTTTGCGCTTTGCGCAAAATCCGGGCTAATGCCCGGTGATGCTGTATTTTCTGAGCTTGTATTGCAGAAGGCTTTTGGAAATGCCCAGCAGTTCCGCCGCCTTTACCTGCACGAAATCCGCCCGGGCAAGGGCGCGCCGGATAATGGCCGCCTCCAGCCTGTCCAGGGTGTCCGCCAGGTTCAGTTCCACGGGGAGCAGGTCCAGGGCGTTTTTCAACTGCGACTCGTCGTCCTTGACTTCGGGCGGCAGGTCAGCCACCCCGATGCTGTCTCCGGCCACCATAACCATGCAGCGTTCGACGATATTTTCCAGCTGCCGTATATTGCCCGGCCATTCGTAGCCCGAGAGGTAGTCCAGCGCTTCAGGGTGCACGATTTTTCGCTGCAGGTGGTTTTCAACCGCGATTTTATCCACAAAATGGGCCACAAGCAGGGGGATGTCCTCCCTGCGTTCGCGCAGGGGCGGGAGCAGTATGTGAACGACATTCAGGCGGTAATAGAGATCTTCCCGGAACGCGCCCTTTTCCACCTCATGCGGCAAATCCTTGTTGGTGGCTGTAACAACCCGGATATCCACTTCTATTTCTTCGGAGCCGCCGACGCGTTCGAATTTTCGCTCCTGCAACACGCGCAGCAGCTTGACCTGCATGTCCGGCGACAGTTCCCCTATTTCATCAAGAAACAAAGTGCCGTTGTTCGCAAGTTCAAAACGCCCCCGGCGCATGGCCACGGCCCCGGTAAAGGAACCTTTTTCATGCCCGAACAGTTCGCTTTCAAGCACTCCCGGGTTCAGGGCCATGCAGTTCACGGTAATGAAGGGTCCGTCTTTTCGCGGCGAGGCAAAGTGTATGGCCCTGGCCACAAGTTCCTTGCCCGTGCCAGATTCACCGCTGATCAGCACATTGCTCTTGGTCGGCGCCGCCTTGTCCACAAGATCCAGCACATTGCGGATGCCCTTGCTTTTGCCGATGATCTGGTGCAGGCCGTAGCGCTCTTCCAGATTTTCGTGCAGCAGCCTGTAGCGGCGGTGCACGGAGGCCATTTCAGCGGCGTTTTGCACGGACAAAAGCAGTTCGTCATTGGAAAAGGGCTTGGTAATATAGTCAAAAGCGCCCATTTTCATGATGTCCACAGCGCTTTCGATGGAGCCGAAGGCGGTCATGACCAAGACCGGAATATGCGGATAATCGCGCTTGACGTGTTCGAGCACATCCTTGCCCGAAAGCTTGGGCATTTTCATGTCCGTAATAATCACATCCACCTCGGATTCATCCAGATAGGCCAGGGCGGACTCCGGATCGCTCAGGGCGGTGACCGAGTAGCCCGCGTCCAGCAGCAGGGCTTCAAGCACGATGAGGTAGTTTTTTTCGTCGTCAATGAGCAGAATGTGGCTTTGTTCAGTGGGCATGGCGTTCTCTGGTATATGCGGCGGAAAGGTTGAGCAAGGCTCCGGGCTTTGCTTTGTTCAAAGCCTGGGCGGAACCGGGGCGGCGGGCAGGGCCACACGCGCCACAGCGCCGCCGTCAGGCGAATTGGCAAGGGTCAGCGTGCCGCCGTGGCTGGTGATGATTGTGTTCACTATGGGCAGCCCGAGGCCCGTGCCGTCGTCCTTGGTGGTGAAAAAGGGAACCAGCAGCTGGTCCATGGCCTCTTTGGGGAAGCCCGGACCTGAATCCTGGAATTCCATGGTGATCTGTGGGGCTTCTCCTTCCATGCGGCCCAGGGTGATGGTCAGGGTGCCCGAGGAGCCCATGGCCTGAATGGCATTGCCCATGATATTGTAAAAGGCCCGGTACAGAAGATCCTTGTCCCCCAGTACGCAGGCCGGGCTGTCCAGAATTCCGGCGCGCACCACCCCTATATCCCGGTCGGCGAATTCCGGGGTCAGAAAGGCCAGGGCCTGATCCAGAACGGCTGCGGCGTCAACCTCATCCTGCATGGGCGCGCGCGGGCGGGCGTAATCAAGAAAGTCGCTGACCGTGCGCGAGAGCCGTCTGGCTTCATCGTAAATGGCCTGCAGAATCTTGCCCGTCAGCGCGTCGGACGAGGCCGAGCGCTTGAGCAACAGTTCCGCGCTGGAAGAGATGATCCCCAGGGGGTTGCGGATTTCATGCGCTATGCTGGCCACAACCCTGCCCATGCCCGCCAGTTTTTCATGCTGGTGCAGTTCATGGATCAGGCGTTGCTGTTCGTTGACCCGCGCGGCCAGGGCGCGTTCGGCCCTGCGCACCATGAGCAGCAGCACGGCCATGAGCATGCCGGACCCAAGCAGGGTTGCCGCCAGGACCAGTTGCTGAAAACGGGCCGCGTTCCCCATATCCTTGGTTATATCCTGCTGAAATTCAAGAACTCCCAGGGTCGGGCCCCCTCCCGAGGCGCTGGAGCGGTTTTCAAAGCGCAAGGGGTAGCTGGTGCGCATGATAAAGGTTTCCGGCTCCAGGCTGAACATAAAAAAGCTCTGCCAGCGCGGGATTTTGGCGTCTATGTCGAATATCGGCCCGTTGGAGGTGGTGGCCGCCTGCACGGACAGGCTGGCGTATTCCCTGCTGCCAAGTTCGCTCGTGTTCAGGGAATAGGCGATGGTGTGGTCGTGCGAGAATATGCGCAGATCCTGAACCTGCAGGTCCTGGATGATGGAGCGGATAATCTGGTCCAGTTGCTTGAACTGGGCGGGATTGCGCAAAGAGACGTTGCCGAAGATGCTCACCGTGGGCAGGGTGAAGCGCCGGTAAATCTGGTTGTTCAGATTGTCCGCCAGCAGGGAGGCGAAGTCCTGGTTTTTGCGCATCAGGACGCGGCTGGCCGTGTTGCCTAGGTAAAAGGCCACCACTATGGAAAGCACAATGGTCAGCAACAGGGCGACCCAGGCAAGGGGCCGGACAAAGCCGAAGCTGCGCAGGCCGCTTTCGGGGTAGGCGGCCATGGGGGGCCGATGCCCGGCAGTTTGCCTGCCGCCCTCGTCCCTGGCCGAAGCTGCGCTTGCAGCCGCTCTGGCGGCGGAGCGCTCATGCTGGGGGGCGGCGCCCGCTTCAGGGCGCCGGTCAACAGCGTTGTTATGCGCTGCCGTTATTTCGCCCTTTGCCCTGCCGTTCTGCCCAAACGCCACAGCGCCGCCCTGGCCGCCCGGCTTTTCCGCAACGGCGGATGATGCGTCTGTATTCTGGCGCGGCTTCAGCGCGCTACTCCTTGCATTCGCTGCTGAGACCGCAGTCATGGCAGACATGCTTTACCGCCTCCAGGACCATTTCCACGGTAAAGCCGAAATATTCGTACACGGCATTGCCCGGCGCCGATTCGCCAAAGGTGCGCATGCCGATCACCCGGCCGTCGACGCCCACATACTTGCGCCACCAGTCCGGCGAGGCGGCCTCGATGGCCACTCTGGCCCGCACCTCGTGCGGCAGCACGGATTCACGCCAGTCCCTGTCCTGGGCTTCGAACACTTCGGCGCAGGGCATGGACACAACGCGGACCTTGCGGCACTTTTTTTCAATGGCTTCCGCCGCCGCCAGGGCCAGGGCCACCTCGGAGCCGGTGGCGATAATGATGATTTCCGGTACTCCCTTGCTGTCCTTCAGCACATAGCCGCCACGGTCAATGGCGGCGAGGCTTTTGGGGTCGCGCGGGGCCACGGCCAGGTTCTGGCGGGAAAGGGCCAGGCAACTGGGTCCGTTTTTACGGGCAATGGCCGATTTCCAGGCGGCGGCCGTTTCCACGGAGTCACAGGGGCGCCAGACGTGCATCCCCGGGATCTGGCGCAGCATGGCCAGTTGCTCCACGGGCTGGTGCGTTGGTCCGTCTTCGCCCACCATGATCGAATCATGGGTAAGCACCCAGATCACGCGCTGTTTCATGAGCGAGGACAGGCGGATGGCGCTTTTGGCATAATCCGCGAACACAAGAAAAGTTCCGGCATAGGGGATGAAGCCGCCGTGCAGGGAAAGCCCGTTCATTACGCAGCCCATGCCGAATTCGCGCACGCCGTAGTTGATGTAGCGCCCGGAAAAATCATCCGCCGTGATGGCGCTGGCGCCTTGCCACAGGGTGCCGACCGAGCCGGTCAGGTCGGCCGAACCGCCCAGCAGTTCGGGGATGGCCGGGGCGAGCAGATCCAGGCATTGTTTTGAGGCGATACGGCTTGCCACTGCCGTGCCGTTTTTTTGCATCAGTGCCGCATGCTCGTTGAATTTTTTGTCCCAGGACCGGGGCAGTTCACCCTTGACGCTGCGCCCGTTCTGCACCGCCATGACCCGGCGGGCGAATTCGGCGGCCAGCTCGGGGTGCTGGTCGCTGTAGCCCTCAAAGAGTTTCGCCCAGCGCTTTTCCGCGCTGTGCCCGCGTTTTCTGGCGTCCCAGGCGTTTTTGATCTCGGATGGGATGACAAAGGGCGGGTGGCTCCAACCGAGCAGTTTTCTGGCCGCGTTGATTTCTTCTTCACCCAGCGGCGCGCCGTGGCTTTTGGCGCTGCCGGACTTGCCGGGGGCGCCGTAGGCGATGGTGGTGCGGCAGCAGATCAGGCTGGGTTTGCCGGTCTCGCGCTTTGCCTTGGCAATGGCTTTTTTTACCGCGGCGCCGTCATGCCCGTCCACCCCGGAGATGACCTGCCAGCCGTAAGCCTTGAAGCGGGCCGGGGTATCGTCGGTGAACCAGCCGGCTACCGGGCCGTCAATGGAGATGCCGTTATCGTCCCAAAAGGCGATCAGCTTGCCCAGCTTCAGGGCGCCGGCCAGGGAGGCGGCTTCGTGCGACAGGCCCTCCATCATACAGCCGTCGCCGAGAAAGACGTATGTGTGGTGATCAACGATGTCAAAGCCTTCGCGGTTGAACTCCTGCGCCAGCTTGCGCTCTGCCAGGGCCATGCCCACGGCGGTGGCGAACCCCTGCCCCAGCGGACCGGTGGTGGTTTCCACTCCCGGCGTCAGGCCGTATTCGGGATGCCCGGCTGTTTTTGAATGCAGCTGCCTGAAATTTTTGATGTCTTCAATGCTGAGATTGTAACCGGAAAGATGGAGCAGGGAATAGAGCAGCATGGAGGCATGCCCGTTGGATAGCACAAAGCGGTCCCTGTCGCACCAGGCCGGATTGGCCGGATTATGCTTGAGAAAATCGTTCCAGAGAACTTCCGCCATATCAGCCATGCCCATGGGCGCGCCGGGGTGTCCGGACTTGGCTTTTTCCACGGCGTCCATGGACAGGAATCGGATCGCGTTGGCCAGATCTTTGCGAGAGGGCATGGGCACTCCTTTGGGTTGCGGACAGTCAGCGGGATTCGGCTGCTGCCTCCTCGAAAACGCGCAGACGCTCCGCATAGGGAGGATAGGCGAAAAAAGCGGAACCGGACACCAGGACTTCAGCCCCGGCGGCGAGCAGTTGCGGCGTGTTGCCAGGGTCAACCCCGCCGTCCACCTCGATAAGGGCCTTGCTGCCGTTCGCACGTAAAAGGCGGGCGGTCTCCCTGATTTTTTCCAGGCTGCGGGGGATGAAACTCTGCCCCCCAAAACCTGGATTTACACTCATTATAAGCACAAGATCAAGCAATTCCACCACGTTTTCCAGGGCGGACACGGGCGTTGCCGGGTTAAGGGACACGCCTGCCCTGAGGCCCAGCCGGCGGATCTCCCTGAGGGTGCGATCCAGGTGGCGCGTAGCCTCGGCATGCACCACCAGCAAGTCCGCGCCAGCATCGGCAAAGTCGGCCAGATAACGTTCCGGCGCTTCGATCATAAGGTGCACGTCAAAGAACAGCTTGCTGCTTTTGCGCAAGGCGCGGATGACCGGAGGGCCGAAGGTGATGTTGGGCACAAACATGCCGTCCATGACATCCCAGTGCACCCAGGTCAGGCCGGCATCGGCCAGGGCCTGCAGTTCGTCCCGCAGCCTGCCGAAATCTGCTGATAAAAGGGAAGGGCTCAAGATCATGGTATGTTCCGGAAATGAACGGGGAGAAAGGTCATAAATACCGTGGGTCGCGCGTCAGGCGCTGCCTGCGCACCGCTCAGGGTTCCTCGCCTTTGAGCAGACCGGCAATGGACCGGAGCTCATTGGCGACAAACTGTTCTGCTTCCTGCAAACGCTCGGGGGGCTGCGCTTGGGAAAAGGCGGGCTGCCCGGCCGGGGGCGGCTCCTTGTTTTCGCGGGAGGCCTTGGCGCTGGCGGAGGCCCTGCCGGCCAGGTAAGCAGCCTTGACCACCGCCAAAAGAGGCAGCATGCGCTTCCCCGCTGCTCCGCTTCCGCCTTCGGGGAACTTGTTCCCCTGTTCGCCGGAGCCTGCCCTGTTCTCGTTCATGGCATGGTACAGGCCCGTCCCCAGCAAATACTCCTCCCCGGCCCTGCTGTCCAGACCCAACTCGGGGGTCAGCCCGGTGAAGATGC
>JAJDJN010000009.1 GCA_030267245.1 Desulfovibrio sp. OttesenSCG-928-A18 | reverse complement strand
CAACTCTGCCGGAGCTTTTGAATGAAATTTGGCTCTACGGGCTTGGTAATCAATGGTTGTTAATTGGTGAAGATGAATATTGCCGTATAGATTCAAGCCGAGGCCACTTAGAGGTACAAGCATGCCGCCGGCCCGGGCATGTTCATAATTGCCGCTTGAAATGGGACAGACCATTGCCAAACGGAACCTTTTATTGAACCTGCCCGACGAGACCACAAGGCAATAATGCTCCCCCTTCATCTCGTGCCCGCTGGCCGGGTCAAAGTCGATGTGAAGGATATCCCCTTTACTTGGAATCACTCCATGCCTCATTTCCGACAGGTTTCAAATCAAGCCAGTCTTCAACTTTATGCAAACCTTCAGGGGTTTCAGCAATCAGATCATCCAGAGAGTATTTTCTCTTCCGGGCCGGCTTGAGCGTCAGGGTCTCGCCAGCTATCTCCACGACCAGTTCCGCCCCTGCTTCAATATTGTTCTGTTCGGTGTACGCCTGCGGAATAGTCATGATCAGCGAGCCGCCAGACTTCCTTACCGTGATTGTAGACATGGTAAACTCCCATGTATAGTCTATGTTTTACCACAGTATAACTTTCCATAAGAGGCGTGTCCATCGTTAAAAATAAGGATGGCTAGGGGCTGTTTCTAAGGAAGCAGTGATTAAAGGTCTTTTTGCCCACTGGCTGCGTCATCCTCATCCCGCCAAAAGGTCGAATATGTTGAATATACTCCCTCTTGACGGAATTCGTCTTCCTTGCCAGTGAACAAAAATCCTCTTTAATCAGCGCTTCCTTAAGCAAGCATTTGGCAAACTGCTTTAAAGAAAAACCTTGACTTTAGCTGCCTTTTGACTAAATCCTCATCGGTCAAGAGAACTTTTTCGCGTGAGAGGAATCAAACATGAGCAAGGCAACACAAGCATTTTCCGGCGCCGCCCAGACCCCGGAAGGCATGGTATACAACGGGGCGCTGTTTCAGCCTGTCATTGACAAGTGTGAAGGCTGCGGCCGCGTCCGCGAGTTTGAGGGCGTCCAGTACTGCTCCAGCTACCCCATGCCCGCCGCCAAGTGGTCCATGGGCATCTGCAACTTCTCCACCCATGCGCGCGTCAACTCCGGCGGCTCCCAGGCCAAGGTGAACCCGCTCAAGGCATCCAAACGCTCCGCCAAGGGCCGGTAACAGCCGCGCGCGGACGCCGCGCACAGATAATTTCTAGTGACAGACAGGGCGGGGAGGAGGCTGACTCTTCCCCGCTTTTTGTTGTTGTGCATGAACCACGCCATCAGCCGAGGAGCAGCCGTGCTATCCGCACTATTATCACATCTGGAACAACAGCGGGACACGGTCATTCGCTGGCAACGCGAAATGACCGCCAGGCCGGCTCTCGGCCCGGATAACAAGGGCGCCGGCGAAGAGGCGAAAGCGGCCTGGCTGCGGGAGGAACTGCGCGCTCTGGGGCTTTCGGACATAAGCCGGCATGACAGCCCGGATGAGCGGGTGCCCTGCGGCTTCAGGCCCAACATTTCAGCGCGGGTGCCGGGAAAAAAACGTGAGACCCTCTGGATCATCGCGCACATGGACGTGGTGCCGCCGGGCGATGACAAACTCTGGCACAGTCCGCCCCATGAACTGCGGGTCGATGGGGATTTTCTCTACGGCCGGGGCGTGGAGGACAACCAGCAGGGCATGGTCACGGCCATGCTCGCGGCCGAGGCCCTGGTCAGCCGCGCGGTCACGCCCGATACGGGCCTTGGCCTGCTCTTTGTGGCGGATGAGGAAACCGGCATGCGGCACGGGCTTCCTTATGTGCTGGCAAAGTTTCCCGAGTTGATTTCGGACCAGGATCTGCTGCTTGTCCCTGACATGGGCAATCAGGACGGGAGCATGGTTGAAGTGGCGGAAAAGGGCTGCCTCTGGCTGCGCTTTACGGTAAGCGGCAAACAGTGCCACGCCAGCACCCCGGACAAGGGGGTCAATTCCCTGGTGGGCGCTTCGGCCTGCGTTCTGGAACTGGAGAGTCTGTACCGGATCTTCCGGGACAAGGATCCGCTCTTTTCGCCCTCCTGGTCCACCTTTGTGCCTTCAAAAAAAGAAGCCAACGTGGAGAACATCAACACCCTGCCCGGACGGGATGTGTTCTATCTGGACTGCCGCGTACTGCCCCGCTACCACCTTGACGATGTCGAGCGTGAAATCAGGGCTGTGGCCGACGCCACCGCCGCCCGCTACGGGGTCGGCATCGAGGTTGAGGTGGTGCATCGTGAGGACGCCCCCGAGCCGACGCCCCTGGATGCCCCTGTGGTGCGGCGCCTGACGCGCGCCTTGCGGGAGCAGCGCGGCATCGAGCCCCGCATCTGCGGCGTGGGCGGTCAGACCGTGGCCGCCTGCCTGCGGCACAAAAAACTGCCTGTGGCGGTGTGGTCCACCCTGATGCCCAACGCGCACACGCCCAATGAACGTTCCCGCGTTTCCGCCACCATTGCCGATGCGCGGACGGTTCTGGCCATGCTTTTTGCATAGGGGCATGCGGCCGATGCGCTCTTCAGACCATGATCTCATTATCGTAGGCGCCGGGCATGCGGGTTGTGAAGCGGCCATGGCCGCCGCGCGCCTTGGTCTTGAGGTGCTTCTGGTCAGCAGCAATGCGGACCGCATCGGCCATCTTTCGTGCAATCCGGCCGTGGGGGGCCTGGGCAAAGGGCACATGGTGCGCGAGATTGACGCCCTTGGCGGCTGCATGGGCCTGTGGACCGACGAGGCGGCCATTCAGGCCCGCACGCTCAATGCCACCAAAGGTCCGGCCGTGCGCGCCACACGGGCGCAGGTGGACCGCTCCGTATACATGGCGGCGGTAAAACGCGATCTCTTCGCGCAGCCGAAGATCCGCATCCGGGAAGAAATGGCGGAGAGCCTCCTGACCCGCCAGGGCCGGGCCATTGGCATCGTCACCAGCCTGGGGCAGCGTTTTTTCGCGCCGGCCATTCTTCTGACCACCGGCACTTTTTTGCAGGGGCATATTCACATCGGTGATTGCCACTATCCGGGCGGCCGGCGCGGGGACAGCGCTTCCCTGGGCCTTTCCGCCTCCCTGCGCGAACTGGGTCTGGAACTGGGGCGCTTTATGACCTGCACCACCCCCAGGGTGCTGACAGCCAGTGTTGATTTTTCCAAAATGGAAGCCCAGCCCGGCGACAGTCCCGCGCCGCGTTTTTCATTGCGCGGCAAAGGCCGCCGCCTGCCGCAGCAATTGTGCTATCTCACCTGGACCAGCGCCAGGACGCATGAAATCATCGCGGCAAGCCTTGAGCATTCGCCCATGCATAACGGCGCCATTCCGGGCGCCGGCCCCCGCTACTGCCCATCCATAGAGGATAAAATCGCCCGCTGGCCGGAAAAGGAGCGCCACCAGATCTTTGTCGAACCCGAAGGGGTGGACAGTCCGGAGACTTATCCGAACAACGTGCCCACGGGTCTGCCTCTGGATGTCCAGATAGAGCTGCTGCACAGCATACCCGGCCTTGAACGCTGCCATGTGGTGCGCCCCGGCTACGCCATAGAATACGACATAATCCGCCCCACCCAGTTGTCCCCTGCCCTGGAGTGCAAAAGCGTGCCCGGGCTCTGGAGCGCGGGGCAGATAAACGGCACTTCCGGCTATGAGGAAGCGGCGGCGCAGGGCTTGTGGGCCGCCCTTAACATCGCGGCCGCCCTGCGGGGCAGCGCGCCTTTTCTTCCGGGCCGCGACAAGGCCTATATGGCGGTGCTGGTGGACGATCTCGTGACCAGGGGAACCAACGAGCCCTACCGCATGTTCACTTCCCGGGCCGAACACCGCCTGCTGCTGCGCGAGAGCAACGCCGACGAACGACTGACCCCCCTTGGCCGCGAGCACGGGCTGGTATCGGATGCGCAGTGGGATCTGTTCAGCGGCCGCAGGCACACGCAGGAACGCTTGATGGAGGGCCTGCGCGACATACGGATCAGCCCGGAAGCCCCGGTGCGCGCCCTGTTCGAAAGCTGGGGGGAGAAGGCTCCGGCCAGGGCCCTCAGCCTCGGCGAGCTGTTCCGGCGCCCGCTCATGACCCAGGAGCGGCTGGCGGCCCTCTGGCCGGATTTTATGCAGTACCCCGAGGATATCCGCAACGAAGCCGAAACCGCCCTGCGCTATGCCGGCTATGTGGAGCGGCAGGAAGAAATGGCCAGGCGCCGTGAGGATGCGGACCGGATCAGCCTGCCCCCGGACCTGGATTACAGCCTGGTGCCGGGCCTGACCAACGAGGCAAGGGAAAAGCTGAGCGCCATCGCCCCGGCCACCCTTGGCCAGGCTTCGCGCATACCGGGCGTTACCCCGGCGGCTGTAAGCTGTATTGAAATCGCACTCAAACGGCTGGAACGGGCCCGGCGGCAGCCGGATTGAGCGACATTGGAAAGGGCGGAACAGCGCGGATCTTTTTCGATTTCTCATTGAACTTTTTGCCTGGGACATGTATTCTTACTAAAGCTGCTTCCTTCAAAACCCGGTCCCCCCAGCCGTGTTTGCAGCAATGCTAGGCCCGGAGCGCTCCGGAGACCGGACCGGAAATTGCATAAGCCCTGAGCAGGCTTTGCCCCGTCAGGGTGCAGCGGCCCCTGCACACGCGATTGTCCTTGCCACCGCGGCGCAACGACAGGATCCACGCGCTCACAAACGGGGGTCAAGGGGCATAATGCCCCTTGCGGGGGTGCAGGGGGCAGCGCCTCCTGCCGGGGATTCCAAAGGGGCGGTGCCCCTTTGGGGAACAAGGGGCAGCGCCCCTCTGGTCGCAGGAGGCGTATATTACTGACGAGATTTTCAAACCAGCGGACTTGACGCGGCAGGGCATGCCCCGTACACCGGGTGTATGTTGCAAGGCCGGGCGTCCGGGTAAACAGCATATGTGGGTATTCACAGTCTTTTTCGGGCCAAAAGCATGACCCTCAGCGATATCCAGCAAAGCTTCTACACGCGCAGCTTTAATCCGGAAGTTATCGGCGACTGGCTCATCGGCATTTCCCTCATTATTGCCGCGCTTGTCGTTTTTCTGGGCATCCGCGCCATCAGGGCGCGGCGCATCCGCTACAGTCCGCACGGCATCATCACGGATCCGCAGATGATCCGCAATATCATCCGCACGGCCTTTGACCAGCGGCGGCCCTTTGAGGTGCAGGTGGCTTCGCAGACCGGCCAGCGCCGCCCCACCCTGCGTTGCGCCCCGGAGTACCTGGCCCAGACAAACCTGACCCTGGAGATCAACGGGCTCAAAAGCCTGTCCAACAGGTGGCTGGGGCGTTCGGTCCATGTCTTTTTCCGCATATCGCTGCACAAGGAATTCACCTATTATACCTTCAGTTCCACCATAGACGGCATTTTTCTGCCCCGGCAGGGGGTCTGCCACATCACCCTGACCATGCCCCAGCGGCTGGAAAACAGGCAGAAGCGCTCCTTCCTGCGCATGACTCCGCCGCCGGAATTTCTCATGGGCGCGGCCCTATGGTATGGCGAAACATTGCCGCAGCCGCAAAGCATGGACGACATCTCCCTCTGGCCGGCGCCGAAACAGCTTTTTATCCCTGACAAAGCGCGGCAGTTTGAAATTCTGGACCTGTCAGCGGGCGGGGTGCGCCTTGGCGTTCCCGCCCGTATTTTGTATAAGAACGCCTTGCAGTTCAAAGTATCCGAGGTCTGTGTGCTGCTCATAGACCTTTTTGATCCCGAGCACAGCAAGCGCCTGCGCTTCTGGCTGCAGTGCCGCATCCAGAATGTCTGGATCGAGCACCCCAGCGGCGACGCGCGGCTGGGCATGCAATTTCGCAGTTGGGGCAGACCCAGGGACGGGCAGGAACATGGGGAAAACGCCGGCGGCATCGAGTGGCTGCGACTGTCGGCGTCCAATGAGGTGGAGCCGCTTGGCAACTGGATCATGCGCCGGCACCTGGAAATATTCCGCGAGCACCCGGCGGACGGAAGCAAACAAGCCTAAGGAAACAAGCCCAAGGGCTGAACAGCAGTATTTGGAGGAAATACCTTGGACGACGGTTCTGACAGTAGTCTTTGGCAACGATTAACCCGCATTTTTCATTCAAGCCCCATCGATACGGTGGAACAGGCCATCCGCGACGCCAGCCAGGAAGGGGAACTGGACCAGGAAGAGGGTTCCATGCTGCTCAGCGTTCTGACCCTGGACGAGCTTCAGGTGCAGGACATCATGACCCCGCGCACGGATATAGCCTGCGCCCCGGTTGAAGACTGCATCCGGCAGGTGGCCGAACTCATCATCGCCACCGGGCATTCGCGCATCCCCATCTATTCCGACAACAGGGACAATATCATAGGCATAGTGCACGCCAAGGATTTGCTGGAGCACATGCTGGACCCGGCCGAGCACGGCCAGCCCGCGAGCAGCATCATGCGCGAGCCCTTTTTCGTGCCCGAGACCAAGAACGTTCTCGACCTGCTGCAGGAATTCAGAACGCGCAAGAACCACCTCGCGGTCATTCTGGACGAATACGGCGGCACAACGGGCCTGGTGAGCATTGAAGACGTGATCGAGCAAATTGTGGGCGATATTGAGGATGAACACGACGCGCCCAGGGAAGAAGAAATATTCCCGCAGCCTGACGGCAGTTTTCTTATTGCCGGCCGGGCAGATCTGGAGGATATCGCCGAACAGCTCCACGTGGATGTGGCTTCCGAAGAAGTCGGCACCCTCGGCGGCTACCTGACCCACCTGGCGGGCCGGGTGCCAGCTGTGGGCGAAAACTTCATCATCGACGGGGCCACTTTCAGTGTTGTTGATTCCGACGCCAAGCAGATACACAGCGTACGCCTGACCAGACCGGGCATGGAGGCGTCTCCGGAGCTCCTTATGGCGGATGCTGACCGCAGCGAGCAAGAAGGCGCGGCGCTGGCGGAACGGAGCGACGAGACAGGTCTTGAGCATGGCCTCGAGCACGGTCTTGAGCATGGCCTTGGGCAGGAGGCCAAGGTGCAGACCCGGCTTGAAGACGCGCCCGGGACCGGCGGCGGCGAAGTCAGCCTGAGCGTTTCCACCGACAAGGAGGCCATGGGCTCGCGGCGTGATGCGCAAGCCGGGCAAGCCGCGCAAGCCAAAGCATGAAGGACCATGGCCCGGACAAATAAAAAGGACGGTAACAGCGCGGATGCCTCGCCGATTCCGGCAAAGAGCCCCGAGTACGCGAGGCCGCTTTGCTGGATCGTGCTTGGCGCGGCGGGGCTTTTTTTCGGCCAGCCCAATTCCGTTGCGCATTTTCCCCCGCTGGTCCTGCTCTTTCCAGCGGCCGTCTATATGTTGGCCGCCCTCGCCCCTTCAGGAAAACGCGCCCTGCTCCATGGTTTTTTCCTGGGGTTTCCCGCCAACTGCGCCGGGCTGTACTGGCTGATCCACCCGATCCATGATGTGGCCGGGCTGCCCTATGTACTGGCCGCGCCCTGCGTCGGGCTTTTGTGCGCCTTTCTGGCCCTGTACACGGCCCTTTGCTGCTTTGCCGCCAAAGGGGCGCAGCGCCTGTTCGCCCCGGCGCGGGCAGGGGGCGGCGCGGCCCGCGCCCTGCTCGCCCCCCTGCTTGCCGGCGCGGCCTATGGCGGCTGCGAAATAGCCTGCGGCAGCCTTTTCACGGGCTTTCCCTGGCTTTCTTTAAGTTCCGCCTTTGCCCTTGTACCGCAATGGGTGCAGGGCGCCTCCCTGGTCGGCGCATACGCCTTGAGCGCCGTTTTTGCCGCCGGGGCTGCGGCCGCCGCCAGCGCGCTGCTGGCTTCCGACGCCAAAAGCCGCATCAGCGCGGCGCTGCTGGCCCTCGCACTGCTGGCCGCCCCCTGTGCATATGGATACATACGGCTCGCCCGACCCCTGAGTTCCGCCGCCGGGCAAGGGCCGGTGCACGCCCTGCTGATCCAGGGCAATATCGACCAGAACCAGAAATGGGAAAGCTTTTTCCAGAAAGGGACCCTGGAGCATTATCTGGCCCTGTCCCGAAAGGCCCTGGCCGATTTCAGCGACAAGTTTCCCGGCGTCCGGCCGGACCTTGTTGTCTGGCCGGAAACAGCCATGCCCTTTCATTATCAGCTGCAGCCCGAATACGCCGCCGCCATCCGCCGCTTTGCGGCAAGCAACAATGTCAATCTGGCCTTCGGAACTCTGGGCCTTGAACGGTCGGTGGGCGGACAGCCCCGCCTTTACAACCGCCTGTATCTGATCAGCGCCCAGGGCACGCAGGCGGGTTATTATGACAAGCAGCATCTGGTCCCCTTTGGCGAATACACTCCTTTTGCCGACCACCTGGAATTTCTGCGCGGACTGCTGCAGGGCATGGACTTCTCCCCCGGTCTGCACAATGAGATCCTTCCCCTGGTGCTGCCCGGCGCGCCGACTGATCCCTTGCGGGACGCGCCCCTGCCGGGCGGCGGAGAGGGGAAGGAGCCGGGCGCGGCCACCCCTTCACCGGGGCAAAGGGAAATAGCTCTGGGGACGCTCATCTGTTACGAGGCCATCTTCCCCTCCCTCGCGCAGGCTCAGGTCGCCAAAGGGGCGCAGCTTCTGCTGACCATCAGCAATGACGCCTGGTTCAAAAAAAGCTCGGCGCCCCTGCAGCACCTCTCGCTCACCGCCATGCGCGCCGTTGAACAGGCCCGGCCCATATTGCGCTGCACCAACACGGGCATTACCGCGGCCATTGACGCCAGGGGGCGCGTACAGAACCCGGGCACGGGGCTTTTTGTCACGCAAAGCATGGCGGCCACGGCGATGCCCGGCGATGAACGCACACTGTACCACCGCCTGCACCCCCTGCCGGAAGCCCTGCTCTGCCTGCTGGCTCTTTTACCGCTTTTGGGGTATAGGCGAACGGGTACCGGCCATAGCGGCAGAGCGACAACAGGCCGGCCCGGACAAGCCAACACGACACACAACACGCGCAACAGGAAGCTTTAATGTACCAGCTTGCAGAACTGAAATCCTCGGCTCTCCCTCTTTTTGAACAGTTTCAGACCCTACGGGGGCGGCTTTGACCTGGAAAACATGCAGCGCCGCCTGGAAGAAATAGAAAAACAGCTTGCCGCGCCCGATGCCTGGGACAACCCCGAAGCCCTGACCCCGGTGCTGCAGGAAAAAAGCCGCCTTGAGGGTGAACGCGACCGCTTCGCCCGCCTGGAAAACGCCCGGAACGATGTGGAAGACTGGCTCGGCCTGGCCGAAGAGGAGGCTTCCGACGAAGCCCTGGAAAGTCTTGCCCAGGCAGTGCGCTCGCTGGCGGACATGCTTGAGCAGGCGGACATGGAACTGCTGCTTTGCGAAAAGGAAGATCAGTTCCCGGCCATTATCGACATCCACCCGGGCGCGGGCGGCACCGAGGCCCAGGACTGGGCCGCCATGCTTCTGCGCATGTATCTGCGCTGGGCTGACAGCCACGACTACAAAAGCGAATACCTTGATTATCTGGGCGGCGACGAGGCGGGCATCAAAAGCGCCATGATCCGGATCAGCGGCCCCCATGCTTACGGCCTGCTCAAAGGCGAAAAAGGCATTCACCGCCTCATCCGCATTTCGCCCTTTGATTCTTCGGGCAGGCGGCATACATCCTTTGTCTCCGTGGATGTGCTGCCTGACGCGGGGCAGGAGATCAACATCAAGATTGACGAGAACGACCTGCGCATTGACGTGTTCCGGGCGGGCGGTGCCGGCGGGCAGCACGTGAACCGCACGAATTCGGCCGTGCGGATCACCCACCTGCCCAGCGGCATCGTGGTGCAGTGCCAGAACGAAAAATCGCAGCACAGCAACAAGGACTCGGCCATGTCCGTTCTGCGCGCCCGCCTTTTTGAACGGGAGTTGCAAAAACTGGCGGATGAAAAGAAATCGCAGTATCAGGACAAGGAAGCCATCAACTTTGGCAGCCAGATCAGAACATACACCCTGCAGCCGTACCGGCTGGTAAAGGATCACCGCAGCAACGCCGATGAAACGGATGTGGACGCGGTGCTTGACGGCAATCTCGACAAGCTCATACGTCATCTGCTAATGTACCGGCATGCCAACAAAACAGCCTGAGAACAGCCTCTCCTGCTCCGGAGAGCTAAAAACCGCCCTTGTCAGAGATCTGGCGGTCATTGCCGCCATCCTGCGTGAAAAGGCGGGGGCGGAGGCGCTCTCTGAAGAGGCCTTTGCCCTGGTGCGCGTGATCAAGGGCCTTTCCGCCGGCGAGTGGACGGAGATCGCCGTACAGCACGGCCTTGAAAACTGGCTGGGCATCGAACTTGGCACGGAGATGTCGGGCACCCTCGAAAGTCTGCTTTCCACACAGGAATGCCTGATTTTTCAGCGTGATCACGATGTTCTGACCGGTCTTGGCAACAGACGCCTGTTTGAGGCCCGCCTGGCCTCGGAGTTGGAGCGTTCCCTGCGTTCGGACAGCGAACTGAGTCTTTTGTATATAGACCTTGATGACTTCAAAAAAATCAACGACAGTTATGGCCATGCATGCGGCGACAATGTCCTGCGCCGCCTTGGCGAAATTCTGCGTGGTTCCGTGCGCCATTACGACATCCCCTGCCGCATCGGCGGTGAAGAATTCGCGGTCATCCTGCCCTCCACCGCCTGCTGGACCGGAGTAATGCTGGCCAACCGCCTTCTGGAGCTCTTTCGCAAGGAAGTTTTTTCCTGCGACGACGCGCTGTTTTCCATGACCTTTTCCTGCGGCGTCTCGGGTCTGGCCGTGCTTGAGCATGGCGATAAAACCCCAGAGCAGCTTGTGCAAAGCGCCGACAAAGCCCTGTATCAGGCCAAGTCACAGGGAAAGAACACCGTGCTGCTCGCCGAAAGCGAGCGCTTTGCCAGAGACAAGGGCAGCCTTGTACGGGCCGAGGAAAAGCAGCTTCTTTTTTCCCTGGGCGACACGGAGTAATAAATGAGCGACCACAACACTCTCAGCTTTTCCTTCATAAGCGGCAAAGGGGGCGTGGGGAAAAGCAACCTCGCTCTCAACATCTGTTACGGTTTGCATCTGCTCGGCTTTTCCACCCTGCTGATGGATTGCGATATGGGCCTGGCCAACATGGACGTGCTTTTGGGCATTGCGCCGGATCACCATGTGCAGGATATTCTGATCAGCAACATGGATACCGCGCGGGTGCTCGTGCCCATTGAAGGCGGGCAGGGCGCGCCTTTTGATCTGCTGCCGGCCAACGCGGGGCTGGCGGAATTTGCCGAACTGGATTCCGGGGCCAGGGGAATTTTGCGTGAGCGCCTGAACCCGGTGGCCGCACGCTATAATTTTTTCTGCATGGACGCTGGCGCGGGCATCTCCTCCATGGTTCTGGGCTTCAGCGCCATGACCGCCGTGCGGATTATGGTTGTCACCCCGGAGCCCACCTCCCTGACCGACAGTTACGCCATGATGAAGGTGCTCACGGCCAGACACAGCATCAAGGACTTCTATATCCTTGTAAACCAGGTGGAGTCGGAGGAGGAAGGGAAAAGCACCTACAAGCGCCTGTCCACCGTGTGCAAACGCTTCCTTGGCTACTCCCCCGCCTTTCTCGGCTCCGTGCGCACGGACAAGATGCTGACGGAAGCGGTGCGCAAACAAAAGCCGCTGTTGAGCGTCGCCCCCGCATCGCCTGCCGCCGAAGACTGCATGGCGGCGGCCGAACGGGTCAAGCGACTGCGCGAAAATCTTATCATGCTGCGCGAACTCGGCGATCCCTTACGCTCCCTGAGCATTGAAAACAGCGCCTAAGTGCCCCGCAGTCGAGTCCGGCCTTGCTGGCGGTTGTTTACCTTTGAAATGCTTGCTTAATGACGAGTAAAGCTCGCCTACAAGCATTTCATGGCGCGTTGCTGCAGCGGCAGACTCCATGGGCTCAAAATTGGGGGTCAAGGGGCATCATGCCCCTTGCGGGGATTCCAAAGGGGGCGGAGCCCCTTTGGCCGCCGGAGGCACATTGGCCGGGGCGAATCCGGGCCGCGCGCCGTTTTTTTGTAACATTTTGTACTCTTATCTTTTTTCGCTGGACAAGAAACACTGAATCAGGCTAAATAATTGTATATTAAAAAAAAGGCAGAAGGCAGCCCGTCTTTTGCCTCCGGGTATACAGTCTGTCCGCCCGCCCGGCGGATGTTCAATACGCAGTGAAATATGGCCGGGAGTACGGATTTCGCGTTCCCGGAAGCGTTGTACACTCTTTTTTATTCCCTGTGGGGGGAACTGGAGCGCGTGATGAACAAAAGCGAACTCATCAAAGCCCTGGCTGAAGAAAACGGCATTTCCGCTGATGAGGCGACTCTTGTTGTGAACACCTTTTTCGACAGCATCCGCCAGGCGCTTCTCGCCGAGCAGCGCGTTGAAATTCGCGGTCTGGGAAGCTTCAAGATCAAGCAGTACCAAGGCTATTCCGGACGCAACCCCAAAACCGGCGAAGTCGTGGCCGTGGCCCCCAAAAAGCTGCCCTTTTTCCGTGCCGGCAAAGAACTCAAGGAATTTATCAATTCCTGAGGCCTGTGCCGCCACAGTCCGGCAGCAACCGCAACCGTCTCTCCTCTCTCCTGCGGCCAAAGGGGCTTGAGTTCCTTTGAATTTCCCGCCCAAAGGGGCGCCGTCCCCTTTGAATCCCCGCCAAAAGGGGCATGACGCCCCTTGCCCCATATGGTCGATCCATAATCGCGGGTGTGGGGCCGCCGCCGCCAGCCAGCGGGCCGAGGGAGGCCAGGTTCCCGGCGTTCGGACGACTTGCCGAACAGCCTCCGGCGGGCCGGGCGCGCCCCCTTCACTTTCAGACCGTAAATCATTGTGTAATGTCCGCTACGCCGCTTGTTTCCGTTATCATCCCTATTTACAATGTCGCGCCTTATCTCGGGCAATGCCTGGACAGCGTGATCGGGCAAAGCATGCGCGATCTGGAACTTATCTGCCTCAACGACGGTTCCACGGACGAAAGCCTTGCGATCCTGCACGAATACGCCGGGCGCGATGCGAGAATCCGGGTTGTGGACAAGAAGAACAGCGGCTACGGGCACACCGTGAATCTGGGCATGAGCATGGCTCGTGGGCGCTATATCGGTATTGTGGAATCGGACGACTTCGCGGACCCGGACATGTTTGCAACGCTTGTGGAACTGGCCGAAGGACACGAACTTGACCTGGCCCGCTGCAACTTTTTCCGCTATTCCAATCTTGACGGCAGCGCCAAGGAAAAAGAATTGCCGGACATGCCCCTGGATACGGTTTTCACACCGCTGGAGTACCCACAGTGCTTCTGCCAGCAGCCCTCTGTATGGGCGAACCTGTACCGGACCTCGTTTATCAGGCAGCACAGCATACAGTTTCGGGAAACGCCAGGGGCCGCCTACCAGGACCTGGCCTTTTCCTTCAAGGTGTACCTGTACGCCCGGCGCTTTCTGATGACGCCGCGCCCGCTGCTGTATTACCGGGTGGATAACGAACTGGCCTCGGTCAAGGCCCGGGACCGGGTTTTCAGTGTTGTGGGAGAATTTGCCGAAGTGGCGCTCTTTGCCGAAAAGCTGACTGTACCGGAAAACTTCTGGCCTTACGCGGTCAGGGCCAAGTTCCTCAGCTACACATGGAACCTGCGGCGTCTGCACAAGGCGGAGCAAAAGCTTTTTCTGCGCACTGCCACCCGTGAGTTTCGCGGCCACCTGCTGCGGGGCCAGATCCGGCGCGCCCTGTACAGCAAGTGGCAGTTCAGGCGGCTGTTAAAGATCATATTCGCGCCCTGGCTGATCCGGCTGGAATTGAGGAAGCGCTGATTCCTCCGGCTGCGTCGGGCTTCCCCGGGGCTTTCAAAGTTTTGCACGAACCGCCGGGGGCGGCTTTGCCCCCTCGGGCTGCCCCTGCCGGGGCAGCGACCCCCTGCACCCGCGAATATTGGACGATAGGGCGCAAGGCCCCTTGTCGGGGTTTCAAAAGGGCTTAAGTCCTTTTGAGCGCCGGGGGCATGAACAGCCAGCGCGGCCGGGGGTGCCGGCAGCAACAACGCCATGCGGCGCAGGAGGACCAGTGCCGGGAAATATAAGAAAATCCTTGCTGCAATTCATCTTTTCCGGCTCATACATGAAACGCTGGAACGACAAGCTGCGGCCAACGGAACTTATTGAAATCGACAAGCAGGCCCACAAAATGATCGCGGCCTGGATGCTCTGCCGCCTTGAAGGGCGGGACAAAAGCCCGGAAGAACGCCTGCGCCTTGAGGAGCAGGTGGTGGAAGGCGGGATATTCGACTACCTGTTCCGGCTGGTGATCACGGACATCAAGCCGCCCATACTCTACCGCATCAAGGCCAATCCGGAGCACTACGCCCGTCTGTCAAGCTGGGCCATTGCCGAAGCCGAGCCCCTTGTGCGCCCTTTGAGCGAAGAATTCTGGCAACGTTTTCAGGAAACCGTGCGCAAAACCACGGTACCCGGCCGGGCGGGCGAAATACTCGCGGCCGCGCATCTGTATTCAAGCATGTGGGAGTTCAGGCTGCTGCGCCGGCTCAATGCTTTTGACCCGGAAATGGAGGAAATAGACCAGAGTTTCATTGCCCAGCTCCGGGACCGCAGCTACCTGCGCGGAGTGCCAGAACTGCTGGCCGGTTTTCCCGATACCGGGCACAGCAACGGCGAGGATACTGGCGCGGCTTCAGACCCCGCCCGAAGCGCCCGGCCGCACTGTCCCAGCGCCCTTGCCGGCTTTGCCAACCTTTGCGGACAGTTGCGTTTTCAAAAACGCTGGTCGCAAACCCCGCGCATTCCGGAAACCTCGGTCATGGGGCATATGTTCATTGTCGCCTGTTACGCCTATTTTCTCAGCTTGCGCCTGGGCGCCTGCCGCGCCCGCAGGGTGAACAATTTTTTCAGCGGGCTGTTTCACGACCTGCCGGAACTGCTGACCCGCGATATCATTTCGCCGGTGAAAAAATCCTTCAGCGGTCTGGGGCAATTAATCCGTGAATATGAAATAAGCGAACTCGACCGCCGTGTGTTCACGCCTTTGAATGCGGAGGGGCTCTACTGCATAACAGAGCGCCTGCGCTATTATCTCGGGCTGGACACGGGGTCTGAATTCGACGATGCCGTCATGCGGGAGAATAAAGCCGGCAAGGTGGATTTCATGGAGCTGAACGAGAACTGCAACATGGACAGCCTGGACCCCAAGGACGGAGAAGCCCTGAAAATATGCGACATCCTGGCGGCCTACATTGAAGCTTACACAGCCATGCGCAACGGCATCACCTCTGACCACATCCAGCAGGCCTTCTGGCGCATGCGCGAACAGAACGCAAAAAAGATGCTGGGCGCATTCCACATCGGCGCGCTGTTCTCGGATTTTGACTGAACTGAAGCGACGGCCGCCGCACCTGCGAACATGGACCGGCCATACGAGGGTCAAGGGGCATCGGATTCCAAAAGAGCTTGAGCCCCTTTGGCGGGGATTGCAAAGGGGCTCAAGCTCCTTTGGCCGCCTGAGGCATTTGCAAGGAGGCGGTCGCTCCGGCTCCCGTTTATTGCCCCATGCCGCAGCATTTTTTGTATTTTTTGCCGCTGCCGCAGGGGCATTCGTCATTGCGCCCGACCTTGGCCGCGCTACGGCGCTCCGGGGCCTTTTTTGACCGGCCGCCTCCGGACTGGGTGCTGGAATATGACAAACCGGCCGAACTGTCCTTGTGCTTGAACGGCGATGCCGCCGCCCCCCGCGTTTCCCGGCCTGCTTCACCCGTATCTTCCGCGCCCTCGTTCCCTTCCTGCCCTTGCAGGGGGGCCTTTTCCGGGGCCGGGTCGACCGGGGGATCCGGCGCTTCTTCCACCCGCAGGCGCAGGCGGGTCAGGGATTTGAACAGGTTTTCATGAATCCGGTACAGCATGTCCTGGAACAGGGCAAAGCCCTCGCGTTTGTATTCCTGCTTCGGATCGCGCTGGCCGTAGCCGCGAAGGCCTATGCCGTCACGCAGGTGGTCCATGTTCAGCAGGTGTTCCTTCCAGGTTCTGTCCAGCTCTTCGAGCAGGAAATAGCGCAGCACGTCAGCATATATCTGGGGAGCGGAAGCGCGGATGCCCTCAAGGCTCTGCACCACGCATTCCCTGCACTCCTGAGGCGTGGGCAGGCGCTCCTCCTGCCAGTGGCGACGGATATTGAACACTTCCTGCAGTCTGCCGCCAAGCCACTCCTCCTGCTCCGGGTCCAGGTTGCCCTTTGCCGTGACGTAGGATTCGTAGAGCTCGTTGATGGTGTCGTCCAGAAACTCCATGACCGTGCCTTCGATATCATCCTGGCGGATGGCGTCCCTGCGCAGGGAATACACCACCTCGCGCTGCTGGTTCATGACGTTGTCGTAGTCAAGCAGCGCCTTTCTGATTTCAAAGTTGTGTCCTTCAACGCGTTTCTGGGCGTTTTCAATGGCCCGTGATATCATGCGGTGCTCGATGCTTTCTCCGTCCCTGAGGCCCAGGGTTTCCATGAGCTTGGAGATGCGCTCCGAGCCGAAAAGGCGCATGAGATCGTCCTCAAGGGACAAAAAGAAGCGTGAACAGCCCGGGTCGCCCTGTCGTCCGGAGCGGCCGCGCAACTGGTTGTCTATGCGCCGGCTCTCGTGACGTTCGGTGCCGAGGATGAACAGGCCGCCAAGCTCCCGCACCCCTTCACCGAGCACAATGTCGGTGCCCCGGCCGGCCATGTTGGTGGCAATGGTCACTTTGCCCTTGTGCCCGGCCTCGGCGATGATGGCCGCTTCCTGCTCGTGGTGTTTGGCGTTCAGGACGTTGTGCGGGATGTTCACCTTTTTCAGGCGGGCCGCGATGTATTCCGAGGTTTCAATGGATATGGTGCCCACCAGCACTGGTTGACCGAGCTTGTTCAGCTCTTTGATCTGCTGGATGATCGCTTCCATTTTTTCCGCTTTGGTGCGGTATATGACATCGGGCTTGTCCAGGCGGATCATGGGCCGGTGGGGCGGCACCGAGATTACTTCCAGCCCGTATATTTCATGAAATTCCACCGCTTCCGTGTCCGCGGTGCCGGTCATGCCCGAGAGCTTGTCGTACATGCGAAAATAGTTCTGGAAGGTAATGGAGGCCAGGGTCTGGTTTTCCGCCTCCACCTTGACGTTTTCCTTGGCTTCCAGGGCCTGGTGCAGGCCGTCGGAAAAACGCCTGCCGGGCATCAGGCGGCCGGTGAACTCGTCAACAATGACCACCTGGTCATCCTTGACAATGTAGTCCACATCCCGGCGGAACACGTGATGCGCCTTGAGCGACTGGTGCACGTGGTGCTGCAGGGTAATATTCTGGGCATCAAAAAGATTGTCTATGCCAAGAAGTTTTTCCACATGCTGCACGCCCTGATCCGTGAGCATGGCGGTCTTGGCCTTTTCATCCACGGTAAAGTCACCGTCCACAAGCCGGGTAACAATAAAGTCCACCTTGCGGTACATGTCGGTGGATTCATCGGCGGCGCCCGAGATAATCAGCGGGGTTCTGGCCTCGTCGATCAGGATGGAGTCCACTTCGTCCACTATGGCGAAGTGGTGGCCGCGCTGCACAAGCTGGTTCTGGTAGAACTTCATGTTGTCGCGCAGATAGTCGAAGCCGAACTCGTTGTTGGTGCCGTATGTGATATCGGCGCTGTAGGCGTCCTGACGCTCCTGATCGTTGAGCCCGTGCACGATGACGCCGACGCTCAGGCCGAGAAAGCTGTAAAGCCTGCCCATCCAGGCGGCATCGCGTTTTGCCAGGTAATCGTTGACCGTGATCACGTGCACGCCTTTGCCGGCAAGGGCGTTGAGCACCACAGCCAGGGTCGCGACCAGGGTCTTGCCTTCACCTGTCTTCATTTCCGCTATACGGCCGGAATGGAGCACCATGCCGCCGATGAGCTGCACGTCAAAGTGGCGCATGCCCAGGGAGCGCACCGAGGCCTCGCGGACCAGGGCGAAGACTTCGGGCAAAAGCTCGTCGAGGCCGGCCTCCCGCTGCTGCACGCGGCGCTTGTATTCCTCGATGCGGCGGGGAAAATCCTCTGGCGCAAGTTTTTGCATTTCCGGCTCGAAAGCCGCGATTTTGGCCACAAGCTGCTGCTTGCGTTTAATGTACCGGTCATTTTTTGAGCCGAAAATCTTTTTGAATATCAAGCTGAACATGCGTACTCCGCTTGGGGAAGGCGCGCGGTGCAGGGGTAAAAGACGTGGCCGCGCGCATAATTTCAAGAAATATAGGTCTCCCGCGCTTCATGCGCAAGGCCGGCGGGAAGGCATTCTTCCGGCAGACGGCCTTTTGATTACGCGCCGCCTCTTGCATACATCTTTTGACTGTAAAATCAAAGTGGGTTCCTGGCATTTTAATCTTGAAAATGCTTGATGAAGCACTGATTAACGAGAATTTTTGCTCTCCGGCAAGGAAGCTGGTTCCGGGATAGCCGCGGACAAAAAAAGCCGGGAAGCCTTGCTTGACAAGACTTCCCGGCGTACCGGGGTTTACCCTGACTTGAAAACTGGCGGAGCAGAAGGGACTCGAACCCTCGGCCTCCGGCGTGACAGGCCGGCGTTATAACCGTCTTAACTACTGCTCCGCATAAGTCCTGACCGCTTACGGCTCAAGACGAGTGCTTAAATATATGGAGTGGCCGCCCTTGTCAACAGATAATCAAAAAAATTACCAACGCAAGAATATTGGCCAGGCTGCGTTGAGAAGGTACAAAATTACTTTTTCAGCGCTCTGTCAGCCCGTTTGCCCCTCCGAAGGCGTCCTCCTCGCGCAATCCAGGCTAATTCAAGGCCTTTGAGTATATATCCTTTAGGCGCGCCGCGTATTTGACAGGATCATGATGCTCTCGAATTCGTTTGCCAGCCTGCGCGGACTTTAGAGCCAAAACGGAAGGGTCGCGCAAAATATCCCGCAGAACGGCCTCAAGTTGCACCTCGATGCGCACCGCCGCTTCAAGATAGCTGTCGGAACCATACGGCGCATACACTTCCCCCCCGGACGGCAGTTCAAGGAGCCACCCGGTTTCAGGGCTGTTGATCTCCGGAAAGGCGCGTATGTTGGTGGTAATAACCGGCACGCATGCAGCCTGCATCTCCAGAACGCTGAAACCGTAAGTTTCCCGCAGACTCGGCAGCAGCCCGAGATGGTACTCCCCCAGCATGGAAAGAATCGCTTCATTGGGAAGATAAGGGTACCAGTGGATCCAGTCGGCATTCGCCACCATAAACTTTCCGGCCCGAATGCAGTCCTCCGCCTTGCACCAGCGAGGATCGGTGGCAAGCCCGCTTATGACGGTCAGTTCGATCTTGCTGTACTTCTTTCGTATTTTGGCCAAGACCTTGAGGACCTGGAGCCCGCTCTTGCCTATAAAGAGGCCCCCGATAAAGATCAACTTCAGCGGCTCCGGATTCCTGAATCTTTCAGGATCGTTGGGAATACTTTTTTGAGGAGGGTGCAGGACCACCATTTTGTCGAGGATTTTCCGCGCCTGCCGGGCTGGAAGCGATGCGGTCCGTGATCTCATTATGCCAGCGGCGTTTTGTGAAATGGCGATAATCTTACGACAGCAGTCGCGGGCAACGACCGCTGCCCCCACCTTGGACGCTTCAGAGGTGAAATACCTGGGAAGTACCGACTCGAAGTGGGAGACATAGGCTTTTTTACCGAAATTGATGTTGTTCATAAAATGTAACAAATCGCAATCGGCTTCTTCAAAGCAGGAGGTGAACTCCAACTGGTCCGGACTGAATAACTTGCCTTTGCCCGGCAGCTCCCCGCGCGGAACTTGGACGTATTCCACATCGGGTATCTTACCGATAATGAGCCGCCTTTCCGGATAGGAGTCTCTTTCATATCCTATGCGCATACGCAGGTCTCCGCTCGGCCTTGCGCGTCATCCATCCGCAATACATGGGAAATATCAAATTTATTCATTTGTGCAGGCCCAGAACAACGACCTGAGGAACCACTGATTCGTACCAGAACAAATAAAAAAAGGTTTTTACTTTTTGGAGAAAAATCTTGTGTTTCATATGGTGGGTGGTGCAGGGATTGAACCTGCGACCCTCGGCTTGTAAGGCCGATGCTCTCCCAGCTGAGCTAACCACCCGGATTGTAGATGTTTACGAAATAGCGCCGTCACAGTCAAGCAAAAACCGCGGCGAAGCGACCGCCCGGCTCCCTTTTATCCTTTACATTTGCGGACGCAGCGTGTAACACCTGCCCCTGGATATTTTTAGAAGGAGATGATCCATGGCTCATAAAAAAATCGAGCGCCACAAAGAACTGCAGCGCAAACGCAAGCGCCGTCTGGAGCGCCTGAAGCAGCGCATCCGCGAAGCCAAGGCGGCCAAGGCGGTCAAGTCCTGACTTTGCCGCAAAGCTCCGCCTGTTGCCGCTTCAGGGCGGGCGCCATGACAAGCGTCGCCCGGGCATCTGGCGGAGCCGGGTTATGAATGCGGGCACCGACGCAATCACGGACTTCCGGACTCAGAAAAGCCGGGCCGTGTTTGCCTGGATCCATGTGATTTTTACGCCGAGCGCAAACAAGCGAACCGCCCGGCAGTGTGCTCCGCACGCTGCCGTATTCGTGTTTCTTCGTTGACAGCCTGCACAAACAAGATTAACTGCATGTCAGGGGTCCACAAAAAATTCGGAAATAAGCACCTGGCTCAAATCCGAAATTTTCTGGCTATGTAGGATAATACTATTTGACCAGTTTCCCGGTGGGCCGCCAGGGCGCGTAACCGGCCGGAATCAGGCGCCGGAGGCACAGCGCGGGAATGCGAAATTCGACTTTCTCCGGTTTTTCATTTCGCAGCCCCAGCCGCCCATTCCGCATATTGCACCAGTTGCCGGACGGCTTTGCTTCCTGGAACCGATAGCGCTTCAGGCGCGGGGGCGTGCAAAGCCCGCCCGCGACTATTTGGCGACAGGGGCAGGGCTCCCTGCACCCGCGACATGAACGGCTCAAGGGGCGTGATGCCCCTTGCCGGGATCCGGGGCAGAGCCCCCGGCCGGGACGCCAAAGGGAGGCCCCCCTTTGGCCGCCGGGGCGGCGGGACATCACACCGGACACGCCGATAACAAGAAGTGAGGGGTTATGCCAATTTATGAATATCGCTGCGAAGACTGCCAGCAAGTCTTTGAAGAGTGGTGCCGGCGCGTCGAAGACGCCAAGGTGCAACACCCCTGCCCGATCTGCAAGGGGCAGGCAAAACGCCTTATTTCCAACACCAGCTTTGCCCTGAAAGGAGGCGGCTGGTATGTAACGGAATACGGATCGCGCAAAAATTGCAACGACGGCGCTTCTTGCGGCGCAACAAGCTGCGGGGCCGAAAGCGCAGACCGTAGTTCAAACAGCAAAGACGCCTGTGCCGCAGCCGGCAAGGGAGCCGGCACCGGAACCGGCAACGGCACCGGAACCGGCAAGGTGGCCGGCTGTGGAGTTGCTGACGGAGCCGGCGCGGCAAAAGGTGCCAGCGCCAATGCCGGCGCTCCTGTCACCGCCTCCTGACCCGAAGCGCGGCGGGGCCGGATGCCGCCCGCGCCCGCTCCTGCTCTTCATTGCAACGGCGTTTTCTCGGAGCGGGTTGGCAAAAGATTCTTTTGCCAACCCGCTTGTTTCTGGGTAAACTGCGCTTTTGCCGCCACACTCAAACAGATCCCGGAACATAAATGATTGACCGCTATACCCGACCGGAAATGGGCGCGCTCTGGACCTTGCGCCGCCGGCTTGACGCCTGGCTGGAAGTGGAGATCGCCGTATGTGAAGCCTGGAACAGGCTCGGCGTCATTGACGACGAAAACATGGCCCTGATCCGGGAAAAGGCGGACTTTGATCTCGAGCGCGTACTGGAAATTGAAGAGCGGACCAGGCACGATGTCATCGCCTTTCTCAGCGCGGTTGAGGAAAAGGTCGGCCCGGCCGCCCGCTTCATCCATCTGGGCTGCACCTCGTCGGATATCGTCGATACCGCCAACGCCCTGTTGCTGACCCGGGCCGGGCAGATCATCCTTGAAGACTTTGACGCCCTGCTGGACACCCTAAAGCGCATGGCCATGCGCTACAAGGGCCGCCTGTGCATGGGCCGGACCCACGGCATACACGCCGAACCCACAAGTTTCGGGCTGAAGATGGCCGGCTTTTACGCGGAATTTTCCCGCCACCGCGCGCGCTTTGCCGATGCGGTGGCCGGCATCAGGGTTGGCAAGATTTCAGGCGCTGTGGGCACATACACCCTGCTCACCCCGGAACTGGAAAAACTTGCCTGCGATCTGCTCGGCCTTGAGGTGGACCCCGTATCCACGCAGATCATCCAGCGCGACCGGTACGCCCACTATTTCACGAGCCTGGCCGTTGCGGCCGGGGGGGTGGAGCGCCTTTGCGTGGAACTGCGCCACCTGCAGCGCACGGAAGTGCTGGAAGTGGAAGAAGGCTTCGCCAGGGGGCAGAAAGGCTCCTCCGCCATGCCGCACAAGAAAAACCCCATTTCAGCGGAAAACATGACCGGCCTTTCGCGTCTTATCCGCAGCAATTCGCTGGCGGCCATGGAGAACATGGCCCTGTGGCACGAACGCGACATCAGCCACTCCTCGGTGGAACGGGTGATCATGCCCGACTCGACCATCCTCATGGACTACGTTCTGGCAAGACTCAACAGCCTGCTCGACAATCTCCGGGTGATCCCGGAAAATATGGAACGCAACCTCAACGCTTCCCACGGGCTGTACTTTTCGCAGCGGGTGCTGCTGGCCCTTGTGGAAGAAGCCGGGATGCCGAGGCAGGAGGCCTACGAAAAAGTTCAGGAGCTGGCCATGCACAGTTGGGAAAGCAAGACATCCTTTCCGGAACTGGTCATGCAGGACCCCTTTGTCAGCGGCAAGCTCAGTCGGGAGCGTCTGCGCGCTCTTTTTGATCCGGCAAGCTGCCTTGCCCATGAAGATAGCATATACACCCGGGTTTTCAGCGCATAAACGCCGGCCCGCGCGACACACGGCCGCGGCAGAGCAAAGGATCGCCCATGTGGGACACAGACGCCATGAAAAAACGCCTTGCCAGAATCCTCTACGAAAAATCTTATATGGAGGGGGATTTCACCCTAAGCTCCGGGCGCAAAAGCGACTATTATTTTGACTGTCGCCAAAGCTCCCTGAACCCCGAAGGGGCCTGGCTCATCGGCTCAATATTTCTGGAAATGCTGCTCGGGCTCAACATTGACGCCGTGGCCGGCATGACCATGGGCGCCGACCCGCTGGTCACGGCTACCTCTGTTGTCGCCTTTCACAAGGGCATCCCCCTGCCGGCGCTCATAGTGCGCAAGGAGGCCAAAGGCCACGGCACCGCCAGCGCCGTTGAGGGGCTCGCCAACGTCGGAAAGGGCGCCCGCGTCATTGTGCTTGAAGATGTTGTCAGCACGGGAGGCTCCGTGCTAAAAGCCTGCAAACGGGTAACAGAGGCCGGGCTGCTGGTTGCGGGCGTGTTCTGCATCCTGAACCGGGAAGAAGCCGGCTCGAAAGAAGCCTTTGCCGCCGCCGGCCACGAACTGCGCTCCATCTTCACCCGCCCCGAACTTGTAGCCCTGGCTCACGAAGCATAAAAGAGCCGCCCGGGGCGCGCAAACCAGCAAAAGGGATTCGTACGCATGACGCACTTTGCATCCGCCGCCGTATTGCCGGCCCCGGCAGTTCGCGCGGGCATCGCGCTCCTGGCCCTGTTTGTACTGCTCTGCCTGCCGGGCCCTGCCCGTGCGCAAAACAAGGGCGCGACTCAGGGCTGGTCCGTTAACCTCGCCCCCATCCCTTTTCAGCCGCCGTATACCATTGTGGTTCACAAAGACTTGCAGGAATTGGCCGTCATGGACGGCGCCCGGGCCGAAAACCCGGTCAAGCGCTATGTGGGCACCACCGGGCGCGTTGCCGGAGATAAAATCAGGCGCGGCGATTTAAAAACCCCCGAGGGCGTGTACTTTGTCGTGCGGCATATCCCTTCCGGCCTGGATTTTTTCAAGTACGGCAACGAGGCCTTCCCTTTGAACTATCCCAACCCCGTGGATGTTCTGCGCAAAAAAACCGGTTCCGGCATCTGGATCCATGGCCGGGGCGAGCCCCTGGTGCCCCTGCAGACCGAAGGCTGCGTATCCATGATTAACGACGAACTGGCGGTGCTGCGCCCCATTTTAAGCCCCGGCACCCCTGTGCTCATGGCGCAGACCGTGCGCTTTCCCGGCAGCGAAGACAGCCTTCAGGCCGCGGCCGCCAAAAGCCTGGAGACGAAAACGCGCGCCTGGGCGCAAGCCTGGAAGGCAAAATCCAGTGACTTTTATGCGTTTTACGATCAAAAGGCCTATGCCGCCGCGCAAAATGAAAAGTTTTCAGCCTTCAAAAGCCGCAATAACGCGCTCTTCAACGCCAAAGCTGCTCTGGACATCCGTCTGGACCAGATCCGCATCCTGCCCGGCCCCGGATACTGGGTCACCTGGTTTTTTGAAGAAAACAGCAGCAGCGGCAAAAAGCATTCCGGCGTCCGCCGCCTTTACTGGATGCAAGATGACAAGGGGGAGTTCCGCATCGTTGGCATGGAATGGCTGCCAAAGCTGAAAAAGCACGATACGCCCCTGGTCGTCGCTCCCTCCCCGCCCCTGACCTGGGATGCGGTGGCGCCCGGTCTTTTGCTGGACGGCAGCAACAAGCCCGCTTCTGAAAAAAAATAGGCCCCAAACCGTCTTGAACCTTTTTAATATAATCAACCCGTATGTTGCTTATTGTGTACAGCATAGCAGTTTGCAAACAACTGCATCCAAACAGGCAAGGCGACTGGCGCAATGCTTTGATGCCTTGCATGCAGAAGGAATATGCCCATGAAACCAGTGGCTGAAAAACAGACACATTACAGCGTGCTGCTCATGCGCGATGACTGCCGCGCCCGTACACTGCACATACGTTGCAGCACTTTACGCTATCTTTTCGGCTTTTGCATCATGTTCATACTCGCCGGCACCGGAGGAATAGTCTGCAGCGCCCTTATGTTCAAGGAGTATTATGTGCTGTACACGGAGCACGAGCAGCAGAATCATGAACTGGCGGAAATCCGCCTGCAGCTCGAGCGCTTCCAGAATTATGAAACCCTGCTCCAGGCCAGCAACGGCGGGCAGCGGCCCCAGGCCCAGAATCAGGAAGTGGGCGTCCCAGCTCCGGTTTCGGGCAACGGCGCATCCGCCGCGCGCTCCTTGAACCCGGACTCCACCAGCCCCGTATCCAGCGGTATGGGCGCGCAGGTGGACAGCACGGTCGCCGCATCCGGCAATGCAAACGAAGCGGCAAGCACCGCCCCGGAAGCGCAAAGCCCGGCCCCGGCCGACGGGCAATACTCCGACCTTGACGCCATCGCCCTTGCCGCCATGAACGGCGAGCAGACGCAAAACGCCGCCCAGGAGCAAAGCCGGCCGGTTACGGCCCTTGCGGACAGCCCCCTGCGCATCGACCGCTTCACCGCCACCAACTCCTCAAGCCGCCAACTGCGCCTGCGCTACAACCTGGCCGTTCGGGATGAGAACGCCCCCAAAACAACCTATGTGGGCGAAGCGCGCTATCAGGCCCAGTTGTCAAAAGGCGATACCGTTACCCTGGAGCCGACCAAAGGCACTTCCACATCCAACCAGCGCTTTTCATTTAGTAATCTCAAGCCAATGGAAGCGTCCCTGCGCCTGCCCGACGGCATTCAGAGCTCGGATGTGGCAAAAATAGACATCCTGCTGGTCCTCGACGAAGGCAGTTCCTACCGCGAAAGTTACGAGCTGGAATAGTCCCGGAGCAGATCAACCTTGAGCTTTGCCGTCCCTTCAGACACAGGAACCCTCCGCCATGAGCGACTCTCCCCATACCGCCGCCGCGCCGGAACATGCCGGAACGGCCGCTGCCGCAAAAAACGAAGCCCCGGGCAAAGATTTTGTCCGGGCCATGATTGAACAGGACCTTGCCAGCGGGCGCAAAAACGGCGTGGTGCATACCCGCTTTCCCCCTGAACCCAACGGCTACCTGCACCTCGGACACGCCAAGTCCATATGCCTGAATTTCGGTGTGGCCCTGGAATACAAGGGGCTGTGCAATCTGCGCTTCGACGACACCAACCCCCTCAAGGAAAGTCAGGAATACGTCGACGCCATACGCAAGGACGTGCGCTGGCTAGGCTTTGACTGGGGCGAACGCGAATATTACGCCTCCGACTATTTCGAGCAGCTCTATGCCTTTGCCGAAGACCTGATCCGCATGGGCAAGGCCTATGTGGACAGCCTCTCGGCCGAGGAAATACGCGCCTACCGGGGCAGCCTTACCGAGCCCGGCAAGGAAAGCCCCTACCGGAACAGGAGCATTGAGGAAAACCTCGAACTCTTCCGCCGCATGCGCGCGGGCGACTTTGCCGACGGCGAGCATGTGCTGCGCGCCAAAATAGACATGGCCTCGCCCAACATCATCATGCGCGACCCCACCCTGTACCGCATCAGACGCTCCCATCACCAACGCACTGGCGACGCCTGGTGCATATACCCCCTTTATGATTTCACGCACTGCATCTCGGATTCTCTGGAGCGGATCAGCTATTCCCTCTGCTCCCTGGAATTCGTCAACAACAGGGAGCTGTACGACTGGGTGCTCGATACCCTGGGCATCTTCCGGTCCGAGCAGACTGAATTCGCCCGCCTGAACATCACCCGCACGATCCTTTCCAAGCGCAAGCTCATCCAGCTGGTGACGGAAGGTTACGTCAGGGGCTGGGACGACCCGCGCATGCCCACCCTTTCCGGACTGCGCCGCAGGGGCGTTCCGCCGGAAGCCCTGCGGGAGTTCTGCTCCCGCATCGGCGTATCGCGCGCGGACAATATAGTGGAGTACTCCCTGCTCGAGTTCTGCATCCGCGAGCGGCTCAACGCCACCGCCCCCAGGGCCATGGCCGTGCTGCGCCCGCTCAAGTTGATCATCGAAAACTACCCGGAAGGACAGGTGGAATGGTTCGACCTGCCCCTGACCCCGGACGAGCCCGAAAAAGGCGTCCGCCGCATACCCTTTGCCCGCGAAATATGGATCGAACAAGACGATTTCCGCCAAGACGCACCGAAAAAATACTTCCGCCTGGCGCCGGGCAAGGAGGTGCGCCTGCGCTGCGCCTACTATGTAACATGCACCGGGCTGCAAAAGGATGCCGGGGGCAATATCACGGCCGTCATCTGCCGGTACGACCCCGAAAGCAGAGGCGGCGGCAGCCCTGACGGACGCAAGGTCAAAGGCACCCTGCACTGGGTGTCGGCCTCCCACGCGCGGCAGATCGAAGTGCGGCTCTACGACCACCTCTTCACCCAGGACGATCCCGAAGACCAGCCCGAGGGCAAAAGCTTTCTGGACGCCATCAATCCCGATTCCCTTACCGTCCTCAGCGCCCTTGCGGACCCGAGCGTCTGCGAACTGCCGCCTGGGCAATGCCTGCAGTTCGAACGGCTCGGCTACTTCTGCACCGACATCGAGCACAGGCCGGAAAAGCCGGTATTCAACCGCACCGTTACCCTCAAGGACAGCTGGGCCAAGCTGGAACAGAAACAGTAAGGGCGCTGACAGACCCACGGCGGCCCAGGGGGCACCATGATGCCCCTGCACCCACATTGTCCGGTCATGTTCACGGATGTGGCGACCCGCCGAGCCCGATCAAAACAGCGCATAGAGCCATGCCCCGACAAGTACGCCCAGGGCCGAGACAAAAAGAGCCGCCTGGGCCAGGCCCTGGGAAGCACGGGCAAGGGAAAATACCCGCCGCTCCAGCGGCAGGACGGGCAGGGTGACCAGAATCCCGCAGACAAAACCCCATATATGGGCCGTATAATCCGTACGCGCCTCGCCGCCGCCGCCCAGAATGCCCAGCAGGGCCATGCCCGCTGCCAGGGGCAGGGCTATGCGGCGGGCAAAAACAAACACAAGGCCGCCAGCCCCGGCCGTGGAACCGGGCTCGCGGCCATAATGGGCGAAGCGCCGGTAATGCCGGACAATATCCGCCGCGTTTAGCGCGCATAAAGCGCCAACCGCTCCGAACAGGGATGTGGAAAAGCCGATGCTGATCGCATGTTCCTGCCGCAACAGCGCATTGACGATATTCCCGCATATTCCCGAAGCCAGGATGAGGACAAAGCCGAGGCCCAGGCCCGCCCTGCGGCAGAGGGCCACAAGAAATAAAAGGCCGAAGCCGAGATTGCTGAAAAGGTGACTGTCGTCGGCATGCAGGGTCAGCGCGCTCGCGGCGCGCCACCATTCATGCCTGACGCGCATGCGCCAGGCATCGGCGCCAAAGTGGGCGGACCAGCCCTCGGGCCCGTCTGGAACAGACGGAAAAAGCGGCGAGGGAGCGGAAAAGCCGAACCAGTTCCAGCGCAGCCCATGCCAGAACAACAGCAGAAGAAGAAAAAAACATACCCCGGCGATGTTGTCCCTTACCGGGGGGACAAAGATCGGCACCGGGCGCTCCGCCTCAAAGGCGCGGATCTCGGACAAGGCAATATTTTCATACAAAGCGGGAACGTACAGGCGCGGACGCCCTCCGCCGGGTTGAAAAAAATGCGGGATGCGGCGCGCCTCCAGAACCAACAGCCAGCCGTTGAGCCGGCTTTCCGGCACCGGCGCGCGCCCGGAAAGGGCGCCGGTCAGAGGACGCCAATACCTGGGCGGAAGCTTTTTGCGCTGGCCGGCGCGCAAATGAAGCGCCCGGGCAGCCCCTTGCGGCGGTACGATACGCAAGGGAGGGAACTTGGCCGGATGCAAGGGATCAAAATATACCTGCCGGAAGGCTTCATCCGGATCCCGCCGCAAAGGCCGCCGCTTTTGAAAAGGGAGCCGGGGCCGCTGCCGGGAAGGCGCGTTCTCGGGAATATCAGGAGTCATGAAAGATCCGGCTGAAAAAAGCACGCCATCCGCCCGCGATGCACTCAAGGCGGAAAGCTACAGCCAAAGCCTTGCAGGGTTTTGTATAAATCATCACCTGTT
>JAJDJN010000089.1 GCA_030267245.1 Desulfovibrio sp. OttesenSCG-928-A18 | reverse complement strand
TGCCGAGCCCGATGGCGCAGCCGGCGGAGATAAGCAAAAATCCCACCCGGCTGCCAAGGGTTTCACGATTGCCTGTCTTTTGCATGCTGCCTCCGCGCCGCGCGCTGGTCCGGTATCTTGTTCAGTTTTTTGCTTTGAGAGCGGTATCGCTCCGTCTTTGTACCCGCCCGGGCTGGCTTCGGCAAGAGCGCGGGCACAAGCTGGAAAAAGCATGGCCAAAAGGCCGCCTGGCTACAAAAATGCGCCAATGGCATACCGGGCGAGTTTGTAGCGCAGGGCGCGCTCGCTGATGTCCAGCAGGCTCGCCGCTTTTTTCTTTTTGCCCCCGCTATGTTTGAGAGCGCGGACGATGGCCCGGATCTCGGCTTCGCGCACGGCCGCTTCCAGGCGCATATCCCCGGTTTGCGCCGGCCCCTGATCCGGGTGCTCTTCCCGCGCTGTGAAGCGCATCTCCAGGGGCAGGTGTTCGGCGGTGATTTCATCGTCTTTGGCCAGCAGCACTAGGCGCTCCATGAGATTGCGCAGTTCGCGGACATTGCCCGGCCAGGAGTAGCGGAGAAAAAAATCCAGCACGGAGTCGTGCAGCCTGAGATCATGCCGGTGATAGCGGTGGCGGAACAGGGAAAACGCATGTTCCGCAAGCAGGGGGATGTCTTCGGAGCGCGCGCGCAGGGGCGGCAGGGCAACGGGGACCACATTGAGGCGGTAGAACAGGTCGGCCCTAAAGGCCCCCTCGCGCACCATGCGGTTGAGGGGACGGTTGGTGGCCGCCACAATGCGGGCCTGAAAGGGGATATCCTTTTCGCCGCCCATGCGCCGGAAGCTCCGTTCTTCCAGAACCCTGAGGAAATCCACCTGGTTTGCCGGCGGGATCTCTCCCACTTCATCCAGAAAAAGCGTACCGTTGGCAGCGCCTTCAAAGGCGCCCTTGTGCTGCCTTGCCGCGCCGGTAAAGGCCCCGGCTTCGTGCCCGAAAAATTTGTCCGCGAACAGTTCGCCCTGTAAAATGCCGCAGTTGACCGGCACAAAAGGGCGGGCGTTGCGATCCGACAAGGTGTGCAAAAGGCGGGCGAACAGCTCCTTGCCTGTGCCGGATTCGCCGTAGACCAGCACGGAGGCGTCCGAACCGGCCACCTGCAGGGCAATGGAATAAATGGCCCGCATGGCCGGGGAGCGGAAGACAAATTCCCTGACCCCCAGTTCCGGGGTGTCTTCGCTATGGATGGGCACGCGCATGGTATTGGCGTCGGCGCCCGCGTCCGGGCGGGAGTTGTTATTATGATGCGGCAAATTTTTGCCGCTTTTTTTTAAGGATTCGGACATGGCGTTTTTGGCCTGATAGTGCGTAATATCACAAGTATCGTCTTCAGCCCCGGCTGGCAGTATGCATGAATGTCCAATTCCATGCAAGCATGGAAAAGCCGGAAATGCTTCTCTGGAGTCCGCTCGCGCTGCTGCGGCAAATTATTGCCGCTAGCGGCAGACAGTTGCCGCATAAAAGCGACATTCAAGCTGACAAAGCCTTTTATTCACTAACATTCATTGACGGCATACTTTATGCTCTATGCGGTGGAAAGCGTTGCTGCCAGGGCGGAGCCCCTGGATCCCGTAGGGACAGCCCCCAGAGTGAAAACGCTTCAAGTATGAAATACTCAAAACCGGAGTGAGCTTTCCATGAAACGACAGAAGCTTATGGCTGTCACCGTCAGCGCGGGACTTCTGCTGCTCTGCCTGGCGGCCCTTGCCGCCGCAAGCCCGGCCCCCGGCGTGGTGGAAAGCGCCGTGAACGGTGCCGCCCGGGGCATGGCCGAGGCCACGGGCACGACGCTGCCCTGGTGGGCCTGGCCCATTATCCTGCTGTTTTTCTGTTTTATTCTGGGTATTATCGCCGTCATGGCCGGAGTTGGCGGCGGCGTGCTGTTCGTGCCCCTGGTCAGCGGCTTTTTTCCCTTTCATATTGACTTTGTGCGCGGCGCGGGCCTGTTGGTGGCCCTTGCCGGCGCTCTGGCCGCAGGTCCGGGCTTGCTCAAGCGCAACCTGGCCTCTTTGCGCCTGGCTCTGCCCGTGGCGCTGATCGCCTCAAGCTGCGCCATTGTGGGCGCTTTTCTGGGGCTGGCCCTGCCGGCCGACGTGGTGCAGCTCTGTCTTGGCGGCACCATCATGTTCATAGCCATTTTGCTGCTCCTGTCCAAGAACGTGGCCGTGCCGCACGTGGAAAGGCAGGACGCCCTGGGCATGGCGCTGGGCATGCGCGGCGCATATATTGAGCCTTCCACCGGCGAGGTGGTCAACTGGAAAACGCAGCGCACGCCGCAGGGGCTGCTGCTCTTCATCGTCATTGGCGTCATGGCCGGCATGTTCGGCCTTGGGGCTGGCTGGGCCAACGTGCCCGTGCTCAACCTGCTTATGGGCGCGCCCCTCAAGGTGGCGGTGGGCACCAGCAAATTCCTTCTTTCCATCACGGACACCTCGGCCGCCTGGGTCTATATGAATCAGGGCTGCGTGCTCCCGCTCATCGCGGTGCCTTCCATTGTGGGACTCATGGGCGGATCTTTTGTGGGCGTGCGTCTTCTGGCCAAAGCCAAGCCCAGGTTCATCCGCTACATGGTCATCGGCGTGCTTGTCTTTGCCGGCGGCAAAGCTCTGCTCAAAGGCCTCGGCATCGGCTGAGGCCCTTTCCCCTTTGGAACTCCCATCGCATCCGGAGCGTATATAATGAACAACAGCGTACACGCCTCACCCGAACAGAACGCTTACGCCGACATCCTTTTCTACGGCTGCTGGACGGGCCTTGTGATCATGCTTGTCACTTATCTGCTTTATGTCAGCAGCGCGATCGCGCCCCATGTGCCTCTGGAACAGATGCCCCTGTACTGGAGCCAGCCTGTCGCCCACTACCTGGCCGGAGCCGGGGTGCCCACGGGCTGGGGCTGGACCAGCCTGCTCGGCCGGGGCGATTTTCTTAATTTCCTCGGTATAGTCCTGCTGGCGGGCCTGAGCATAATCTGCTACCTACGTGTCATACCCGCGCTTTTTCGCAAAGGCGACAAGTTGATCGGGTGCATAGCCCTGGCCGAAGTTCTGGTGCTGCTCATCGCGGCCTCTGGGCTGGCCGGCGGCGGCGCGCATTGATGTTCCGGATCCACCATATGGAGTCATGGGGCATGCCGCTCCTGCGCGGTTTCCAAGGCTAAACTGCTCTACATCCAGATAGCCCGCGGTTGTTTGTTCAAGGATGATCCTATGTGCCCTGCCAGCCATTTCGCTTTTGCGGACATACTCACGGTGCTTGATGCGCTTCCGGTGGGGCTGCTCATGGTCAGCCCGCAGGGTACCGTGCTGCATCTCAATCACAGCCTGTCCCTCATGACCGGCTTTGAGCGGCAGGCCGCCTTTGGCCTGCCTTGCCGCCACATCCTGCGTTCGCGCCCCTGTGTTTCGGGCTGCGCCCTCGGCTGCTGCGCTTTCAACGGCACGGGCGTTGGTCGTGCCGGCGACAGTCTTGCGGCAGGCGGGCCGCGTGAGGAAGGCCTTTTTCTGGGCGATTTTATGGAAAGACGGGATATCGGCACCGCCTGGGGCAGCAGGGGCGTGGAAAGCGATATCCTGACCCTGAAAAAGCGTAAGGTGCCGGTAAGGCTCACGCATTTTCCCGTACTGGACGCCGGGGGGCGGGAGTTGTTTCGCCTGGATGTGCTTGAAGACCTGACGGAGCTCAAGCTGCTGGAGCAGCGTCTGCATCAGGCGCACGGGCACGGCCGGCTCATCGGGCGCAGCGCGGCCATGGAGCGGATCAGCGCCCTGATCCCGAGCATAGCGCCGTCAGGCGCACCGGTGCTGATCACCGGCGAAACCGGCACGGGCAAAGACATACTGGCCGAAACCCTGCACCATGCTTCGCACCGTTCGCGTGAGCCCTTTGTGCGGCTCAATGTCAGCCCCTTGCCGGCGGAGTTGCTGGCAAAGGAATTTTTCGGCCAGGCCTTTCCCGATCTGCCGGAACGGCCGGGGCGTTTTCAGCAGGCGGCCGGTGGGACACTGTATATCACTGAAATAGCGGATCTGCCCAAAAGCATCCAGGCCAGGCTGGTGCATTTTCTGGACAGCGGCGCCTTCCTGCCTGTGGGCGCGCAACGCGAGATCAGCCCCAACCTGCGCCTGATCAGCGCCAGCAACCGGGATCCGGCCGAGCTTGTCAGCCAGGGGATCCTGAGCGGCGAACTCTTCCACCGCCTGAACGTGGTGCACATCGCCCTGCCCAGCTTGCGCGAGCGCAGGGAGGACATCGATTTTCTGCTCAAGCACTTCCTTGATCTGTATGCGGCGAGATTCAAAAAGGATTTCAGCGGGTTTTCGCCGGAGGCAAGAAAGCTGCTTGCCTCCTACACCTATCCCGGCAACGTGCGCGAACTGAAAAACATTGTCGAATACGCCGCCATGGTCTGCCCCGGGGGCTGCATCGGGGTGGATCAGCTCCCCGCGCATATGGGCCAGAACAGCATGGCGGAAGGAGCCCAATTCCCGCCTCCCGTCGGCGCCCCCCGGGACCGCCGCGCGAGAAAGAGGTAGCTCATGCCTGTAAAATACGCCTTGCTCACCATATGCGGCAATGAAATCGCGCCCCGTTTCGACATGACCGCCGAAGTGCTCATCGCCCCCCTTGAGCCCATGGCGGACGGCGGGGGCGAAGATGCCGAGCGCAGACAACTTGTGCTTGCCCACGTTTCGGGTGAGGAACTCTGCGACGTCATCACCCGGGCGGGAGTGAACGTTGTTGTCTGCTGCGGGATAGAGGAGGACTATTATCACTACCTGCGCTGGAAGCGCATTGAAGTGATCAGCGACGTCATGGGCCCTTGTGAGGATGTGCTGGCCAGGCTGGCGCAAGGGGCGCTTCAGGCCGGGGACTGCCTCTATGCCAGTCCCTGAAATGCTCCACACCCCCGCACCCGGCTTGGCCCTGTTGCCGCGCGCGGCGCAGCGGCACGAGTTATGCGCTCACCAATGGGGGGCAAGGGGCATGATGCCCCTTGCGGGGTCCAGGGGCGGCGCCCCTGGCGGGGATTACAAAGGGGCGGAGCCCCCTTGCCCGCCGGAGGCATATAACTGATGCAAGATCCGGCTTGGTCTGGCGGGCCTCGGGATATTTGGAAAGGAACAGGCATGCGCGAACATTATAAAGCCCTGCAGCGCAAAATAGTACTGATCATGGTGGCGGCGGCCATTGTTCCGCTCATCATTTTGGCCGCCATCAATTATTTCGAGTTCCAGGCGACCTTTTTGCGCGAGGCCCAGACCCCCTTTCGCTCCATTGTGGCCAAAACCAAGAACTCTTTTGAGCTTTTTCTGGCCGAGCGCAGTTCCACGGTCAGCCTCATCGCCTCCATATACGGCTACGACGATCTGGCCGACAAGGGCACCCTGCGCCGGATTTTTCTTGCCATGCAGCGCGAATTCGCCGGCTTTGCCGATCTTGCCCTGATTGACGAGGACGGCAGGATTGTCAACTATGTCGGCCCTTATTACAAAGAGCTTGAAGGCGTGGATTATTCGAGTCAGGAGTGGTTTCACCGCGTACGTTCGCAGAACCGCTATACCAGCGAAGTGTTCTCGGGCTTCCGGCATTTCCCCCACGTGGTAATCGCCGTGCGCCACACCACGCCCGATGGACAGTCCTGGATTGTGCGCGCCACCCTGGACACCACCCAGTTCAAAAAAATTCTTGCGGCCATGAACCTGGAGCCGGGCAGCGACGCCTTTCTCATCAGCCGCCAGGGCATCTTGCAGACCGATTCGGCCTATTACGGCAAGGCCCTGGAGCCGGTCCCCCTTGATTTGCCGGCCGCCGGGCAGGAGGCTACGGTGGCTGAATCCGTGGACAGCAGGGGCCGAAAGATTCTGGTCTCGGTTGCCGGCATTGCGGATACGGATTTCGTGCTCATGGCCGTCAAGTCCACGGACGCTTTTCTGCTCAACTGGCTCATAGTCCGTCTTGATCTGCTTCTTGTCTTTCTCTTCAGTTGCCTGTGCATCTATTTTGTAGCCGCGCGCACCGTGGGCCGGCTAATCGACCGTCTGCACCAGAGCGACCAGGAGCGCGAAAGGGCCATGTTGCAGATGGAGCACAGCCAGAAGCTTTCTTCCATAGGGCGTCTGGCCGCCGGCATCGCTCACGAGGTCAACAACCCTCTGGCCATAATCAATGAAAAGGCCGGTTTGCTCCAGGACATTGTGGCCCTGGAAAAAGAGTTCCCCAAAAGGGACATGTTCGAAGCCCAGCTTGCCTCCATCACGGCCGCGGTGCAGCGTTGCAAGGACATCACCCACCGCATGCTTGGCTTTGCCAGGCGCATGGACGTGAAAATCGAACAGCTCAACGTCAATGACATGGTGCGCGAAACCCTGACTTTTCTGGAAAAGGAAGCCCTGCACCGGCAGGTGCGGATCGTGCTCGAACTGGACGACAGCCTGCCGGCTGTGTCCTGTGACAGAGGGCAGTTGCAGCAGGTTTTTCTCAACGTGCTGACCAATGCCCTGGCCGCCGTGCCCGAAGGCGGGCGCACCACCATCCGCTCTTTCGCGCGCGGCGCCTCCTTTATCGCCGTGAGCTTTGAAGATAACGGCGTGGGCATGGATGAAGAAACCAGGGCCCATATTTTCGAGCCCTTTTTCACCACCAAGGGCGAAGAGGGCACCGGGCTCGGCATGTCCATCATCTACGGCATCGTCAAACGCCACGGGGGCGACATTGAGGTGCAGAGCGAACTTGGCAGCGGCAGCACCGTAACCGTTATTCTGCCCATCAGGCAGCCCGGCACAGGAGCGCGAACATGACTTCGGACAACACAATTTCCACGGTGCTCATCGTGGATGACGAGGTGGAATTCGCCTTCACCCTTGCCCAGCGCCTCGGCCTGCGCGGCTACGCCGCCAGCGTGGCCCACGATGGTGAAAGCGCGTTGCGCAGCATAGCCGAAGCGCGTCCCGATATGGTGCTCCTGGATGTCATGCTGCCGGGCATGCACGGCATTGAAGTGTTGCGCCGCATACGCGAGCTGGATCAGGATCTGCCCGTTATCCTGCTTACCGGCCAGGCCGGGGCCAGGGACGGCATAGAGGGCATGAAGCGGGGCGCCAGGGGCTATCTGGCCAAGCCCGTGGACCTGGGCGAACTGCTTGAGTTTTTTCATGGCCCGAACAGGGAGGCCTAGCATGCGCGACATTCTGTTTGCCGGCCGCATCCTGGCCTCGGTCACGCACGAGATGCAGAACGTCATGGCCATTATCAAGGAGTCCGGGGCTCTTACGGACGATATCCTGAGTCTGAACGGGCTGCTGGAAAAGCCGTCCCTGCGCCACGGCGACAAGCTCGCCGCGGCCCTGAAGAATATTCAGGAACAAGTAGGGCGCGGGCGCAATCTCATGATCATGCTCAACGGCTTTGCCCATGCCGCGGCCGACTATCCCGAACGCTGCGACATTGTGCGCTTTGCCCGCCTGATCTGCGTGCTGGCCGAGCGCATGGTCAAGCTGGGGGAATGCAGCCTTGAAACCGAACTTGCCGGCAAGGCGGAAATGGTGCGCGGCAATGCCCTGATGCTCATGCAGGCGATCTTTCTCGGTATTGAGGGCATGCTTGCCCGCTGCGACAAAGGCGATACCCTGACTGTCTCGGTGTTGCCGTCTGCCGCCGGCGCTTGCGGCAGGGAAGGGGAAAGCGTTGCCCCCAAAGAGAAAGGCCTGCCGGCAACGGAGCTGGAGCCGGCGGCAAGGGCGCCTGAGCCCAGGTCCCTTCCTTTGGGGCAGGACGGCCGCGCGCAGTTGCGCATCAGCGCCCGCAACAGCCTCATGCTGCCGGACAGCGCCGGGCTTGAAGCGCTGCTGGCGGAAAATGGAGGCGCTTGTCTGCCCTGGCCCGGCGGGCTGAGCCTGTTCTTTGTCCGGGACGATGAGCTTGCGCCCGAAGAGGGGGCCATGGCGCCATGAAGCGAAATCCGGCCGTCCTTTCGCTGCTCATTGTCGATGATGAGGAGGAGTTCGCCCTTGCCCTGGCAAGCCGTCTTGAACTGCGCGGCATGCGCGTGCGCTGCGCCTTTTCCGGCGAACAGGGCCTTGCCGCCCTCAGGGAGGAGCCGGCGGACGTCCTGCTTCTGGACATGCGCATGCCCGGCATGTCCGGGGTGGGCGTGCTCAGGGCGTTGCGCCGGGACAAGGCCGTGCCCGGGGCGTCGGCCATGCCCGTGATCATCGTGTCCGGCCACGCGGATATGGCGGATATCGAGGAGGCGGAAAAAATCGGCATCCAGGGCTATGTGG
>JAJDJN010000088.1 GCA_030267245.1 Desulfovibrio sp. OttesenSCG-928-A18 | reverse complement strand
GGGCGTCGGTGGAGGCCAGGATCACATCCATGATTTCCGGGTTCACGGCCATGGCGCCTTTGCGCAGTTCATCAAGAATGTTCTCGGCCCTGTGGGCCAGGGTATTCATCTTGTTCAGGCCCAGAAAACCCGAAGCCCCTTTGAGGGAATGCATGGGCCGGAATATTTCATTGAGCAGGGCGAGGTTGTCCGGGGCCTTTTCCAGCTCCAGCAAGTTCGGCTCAATAGTTTCAAGATGCTCTTTCGCTTCAATGATAAAGTCGCCAAAAAGTTCCGCATCCATGAAATCCTGGCTCATAAACGTCATTCCTTATGCAGTGTGTTGCAAGCCGGGCGAAAAATACACATCCGGGAGCCCGCCACCAATCGGGGCTGCGCAGATACGGCGGCGAAGCGCTCCGTCAGGGCTTGCCGAGCAGCATGCGCACGTTGGTCATCATCTTGTCCGGCTGCGCCGGCTTGACCATGTACAGGTTGGCCCCGAGCTGGATGCCCTGCTGGATATCCTGCTCCTTGCCCTCGGTGGAGAGCACGATAATGGGCACATCGCGGTATGCTTCCTGCTCGCGCACGGTTTTGATAAAGGTAAAACCGTCCATTCGCGGCATGTTGATATCTGAAATGATCAGGTCAATCTGCTGGGCGGAGTAGAGCTTTTCCAGACCGTCAAGTCCGTCTTCGGCCATGGTTACCTTGAAGCCTTCTTTTTTCATGATAAAGGCCACAAGGTTTCGGATGGTCTTGGAATCATCCACGATTAAAATATGCTTTGACATCGGCCTCACCTCGTTACTGTCAGATACAGATCCGCACCGGGGCTCACTTGAGGATGCCCTCAATGACCCTGTCCACGGAAACAATGGCCACCAGTTGCTCGCGCAATTTGAGCAGACCGGCGATAAAATCCGCATTGATGCCCACATGGGCCTCGATGCTCCAGTCGATATCCTGCTGCGGCACGCGGTACATGGTGTGCACCCGCTCGATGATCAGGCCAACCTGAAAACCCTTGCGGCGGCAGACAATAATGAATTTGTCCTCCCCCTGTCTCGGGGAGTTTACTTCCAGTATATCACGCAAATGGATGAGCGGGGTCACCCGTCCGCGCAGATTGATCACTCCGGCCACAAACTGGGGCGCGGCTGGCAGCTTGGCCAGCGGCATGGAGCGGATCACCTCCTGCACGGCCACCGTGGGGATGGTGAACTCCTGCGAGCCGATGAAAAAGCCCACCATCTGCAGTTCGCCGGCGGCCCTCATCATGTCTTCCAGCGGCTCTTCGGCCGTCATGGCCTCATGCAGGTCGGCCATGGGCGCGGAGGCCTCCGCGCCGGGAGCAGGGGGCGGCGTCCTCGTCTCCGCCGCCTGTTCGGCCCCGGCCGGGGCCGCAGGCCCGGCGGCCACCGGCGCTTCTATGCCGATCTGGGCGAGCACGGCCGCGCTGTCCACCCCAAGATACTTGTCCATAAAGGCCTGTTCCGCCGGGGTGAAGGAACCTTTTTCAACAGCTTCGGCAGAGAAGTTCTGCTCTTTGAAATACTCTTCAGGGCTCTTGTTCATAGGGCAAGTATCTCTTTTGCGAGTTCTTCATATTCACGCGCCCCCCGGCTGCCGGGAGAAATTTCATAAATTACGCGCCCCTGGGCGCTTGCGTCACGAAAACGCGTGTCCATGCCGATGACGGTTTTAAACATGCTGTCCTTCATTTTCAGGGCGAGCAGTTCCAGGACCCTGGCGCAGGCTCGCGCCCTCCTGTCATAGAGCGTGGGCAGTACGCGGTAACAAATGGGCCTTGGCAGCACCTTGTTCAGCACCTTGATGGTGTCAAAAAGCAGTTTCAGGCCGTGCAGGGCGAGAAAGTCCGTTTGTATGGGCACAACGAGCAGGTCCGAAGCCACCAGGGCGTTGACCAGCAAAATGCCCACATGCGGCGGACAGTCCAGAATAATGAAATCATATTCCCGGCGCACATGCTCCAGGGCTTTTTTCAGAATCGCGCCCTTGCCCTTGCGATTGCGCAGGTCCACTTCCAGTTCGGCCAGCCTGATGGAGGCCGGCACCACGTCGAACTCCTGGATCACATGGTGCTGGCGGATGCGATCCCACAGTTCGTCCATGTCGCCCGGGTCTTCTGAAAAAATATCGTTTACCGTGGCGGGCATATCATCGGGATAATAACGCAGATGCACCGAAGCGCAGGCATGGGGGTCGAGATCCACCACCAGCACGCGCTTTGCCTGCCGCGTAAGGGCGGCGGCCAGCGTTACGGCGGTGGTTGTTTTGCCCACTCCGCCCTTCTGGTTGGCCACCGCGATGACTTTCGCCCGCGGGGCGTCCTTTTCCCGACACATATCCACTTCCATGACTCTGTCGTTTAGCCCGAATATTGCGCCAAGCCGGCCTGTCCGCTGTTTTTACATCGTAAAAACAGAATATTGCACTATATATTGCCGGCTTTGGCCGATCTGCAAATTATAAAACCTCTTTTCTGCCATGCGCTCAAAACACGAAACGGATTTTGAGCTAAAGGCAGGCTACGCCGCTCGCTTGCGGGCCGCTTGCTGTGGCTAGCGGGCACCCGTATTTTGCCCTTTGCGCAAAATACGGGTCAGCCCTCCTTGCGGTACACGATGGTGCCCACATGGTGCTCGGGCTTGAAGGCCCTGGAAATATTGTGCAATGACTCCGAATGCCCGATGAGCAGACAGCCGCCGGGCAACAGGTTGTCGTAAAAGGCCTCGATGACCTGTCGCTTCATTTCATCGTCAAAGTAAATGATCACGTTACGGCAGAAAACAATATGCGACCGCTCCACGCGCCTGAGCTGGAGCTTGTCGCTCAGGTTGATGGGCCCGAAGGCGATGAGCCGTTTAAGGGCCGGATCAACGGCGTACTGGCTGCCGTCCTTGATGAAATAGCGCTTGATGATCTCCTGGGGCGTGGTGCGCAGGGCATACTCGTTGTAGACTCCCTTGCGCGCCGAGGCGAGCACCGCTTCGGACAGGTCATTGGCCGTGATCCGGATATCCCAGCTTTTGGTTTCCGCCTTGAGCACCTCATGCACGATCATGGCCAGGGTGTAGGGTTCTTCTCCTGTGGAACAGCCGGCCGACCAGATGCGCAGCTTCCTGCTCCCTGCCTTGCGCAGCTTTTCGATTTCCACACTGAGCACCTTTTCCTGAAAAACCTGCAACTGGGGCGGGTTACGCCAGAAGCTGGTCTCGTTGGTGGTGATCACCTCAAAAAGCTTGGGCAGTTCGGCCCTGCGGTTCACGTCGTAGCGCAGGTAATAGTAATATTCGCCGAAATTTTTAAGGTTCAGTTCTTTCAGACGGTTGGCCAGGCGGTTTTCCACCAGGTACTTGCGCGTCTCAGCAATGTAGATGCCGCTCTGCTCATAGATAAAATCGCGGAGCTGGATGAACTCCTCGTTCGTCACCTTGAGGGGTTTGCTCAAAGGCCCCGGGCTGGGGACACTGCTTGTGGAAGTGGGAAAAAGCGCCATTATCGTTCTCCTGCCTGCCGGTGAATCTCGCCTACCGCTTCTTCGGCCGCCTCGCGCAAATCCCTGTCCGGGTTGTCAAGCATGGGCAGCAAGGCCCTGAAGGCGGCTTCACCGCCGATTTTGCCCAGAGCGCCCATGGCTTTTATCACCACCAGCAGATTCTCGTCCTCAAGCATGCCCACAAGGGGAGCCACGGCCTCGCTTATGCGGTTTTCGCCCAGACCTTCGGCACAACGGCCGCGCACCCAGGGGTCGGCATCCTCAAGGCCTGTCAAAAGGCACTTGATGAAGCGTTCGTCGGAACAGCGCCCCAGGGTGTCGAACACGGCCATGCGCACTTCGCGGTTCTCGTCGCCAAGCTTGCCCTCCACCAGTTCCAGATACTCCTCCCGGATGGGGCAGGCGCGGCCAAAGGCCTCCACTGTTACCCGCCGCACATCGGGGGACTCGTCGTCCAGGGCCATGGTAAGTTCTTCAATGGAGTCGGCTATCTCGAAAAAGCCCAGGACGTAGACGCCGATCATGCGCTGCACGGGATCCGCATGCCGGGAAAGGCTTTTAAAGAAAGCCTCCACCTCGGGCGTGTGCAGGGCGATACAGGCCTCGATGGCCGATTCCTTGACATCGTTGTAGGGGTGGTCGAGAAAGGGGGTGATCTTTTCAAAGACCACAGCCGGATCTCCCTTGCGCCCGAGAAAAAGCAGGACCCCCCTGATGATGTTGCCGTCCGTATGCCGTTCAAGCACGTCCAGAAAGAAGTCCTGCCGCTCGCTGCCGGCGCGTCCGGCCAGTTCAAGAATCATGACCCGCTGCAAATCGCGCGAACGCTCCCAGAAGGTCTGCATCAGCAGCTCCACGGCAGTTGCTTCGTCAACCCGGAGCAGCACGTCCATGGCAATGTGCACGGTCATGTCGTCACCCGTGCGCAGGGCTTTTTCCAGCACCTGCGTTTCCCCCAGGCTGACGAGGGCTTCAACCGCCCCGGCCAGCCGGTCCACACCGCGTTCCGGGTCCAGCTTCGCGGCATAGCGCAGAATGCACTCGCTGCCGCCCTGACCGCCGAGGGCGGAAAAACCTCTTAGGGCGGCCTCCTGCACATCCTTGTCCTCATCCTCCAGGGCCATGGGCAGATAGCCGCGCAGACGTTCGCAATCCTTGGCGCCGAGCAGGCTTAGGGAACGCCCGCCCATGATATTGACCACGGCGCGCACGATCTTGTTCCCCAGCGGAGTGGGCGATGAATCCAGACGGCGCAGGAGCAGGGGCACGGCCTTGAGATCGCCCATCTGCCCCAGGGCATCGACGATGATCGAGGCCACAAGGTCCGAAGAGGAATCCAGGGCCTTGAGCATGGCCTGCACCGAAGAAGCGTCCTTGACCTTGGTCAGGGCCTCGATGGTGGCGAACTGCACCCATTCTTCGTCCTGCAGGGCCTTGTTCAGGCAGGGGGCGGATTCGGCAAAGGCCAGGTTGCCCAGGCTCACCGCCGCCTGATAGCGCACGTTGACTTCCGGGTCGTGCAACAGGGCGTGGCACAGGGCGGGCACGGCCAGGGCGGTGCCCACGGAGCCCAGAATATCCGAGGCGAAAATGCGGATGTCGGCATCATCGTCATGCAAAAGGTCCAGCAGGGCCGGCAGGTCCGTGCTGCCGAGGGCGCGCAGCAGATCCATGGAAAGGTTGCGCACGGCCGCGTCTTCAGAGCGCAACAGGGGGATGACGGCGTGCACCACCTCCGGACCGCCAATTTTGCGCAGAGCCCGGTCCACGGCTTCCTGCACCCCGATGTTGGAGCTGGTGATATGCCCGGCCAGGGCCGGGATTGCTTCCTGCATCCGGGCGCTTCCGGCAAGCTGCGCCCCTTCGCGTATGGCTTCAGGTTCACTCGCGGCAAGAAGCGAGAGAATGTTTTGGCGTTCAGACATGGAATACTCCGTAAAAAGACCCGTTGGTTATATGAAAGGCCAGATGCGACGCTTATCGGGCGGCGCTTTACCGGGGGCGGAACCACTGGCGCGGCTTGGCAGGCGGCGCGGCGGGTCGGGGCTCTGCGGCCGGTTCCGTTCCAATGCCCGATAGCGGTTGCTATAAGTTTATCAGGAATTGGAATTATTTGTCAAAAAAAGAAATAATCGTCGCGGCCATATCGTCGATGTCCGCGATGACGTCCGCCAGGCCGGCGTCAACAACGGCCTTGGGCATGCCGTAGACCACGCAGGAGGCTTCGCTCTGGGCTATGACCTTGCCGCCGCGCTCCTTGAGCACCCGGGTGCCGAGCAGGCCGTCGTTGCCCATGCCGGTCAGGGTGATCCCGAGGGCCTTGCGCCCGGAAACCATACCGGCGCTTTCCATGAGCACGTTGGCCGAGGGTTTGTACAAGGCATCTTTGGGTTCGTCGGACACCAAGCCGCACAGAAGCCCGGCCCGGCTTTCCAGCCGCAGATGCCTGCCGCCCGGGCAGATATAGGCGGTGCCGGGGCGCAGGCGCTCCATGTCTTCCGCTTCTTTGACCTCGATGGGGCTTTGCGCGTTCAGGCGCTTGGCAAAGGGGCCGGTAAAGGCCGCCGGCATATGCTGGGCAATGAGCAGGGGCGCGGGGAAATTGGACGGCAGTTGGGAAAGGACCTTTTGCACCGCCGGCGGGCCGCCCGTGGAAACGCCTATGGCCACCACGTCAAAGGCCGCGCGCAGGGAGCGGGGCAAGGGGGAGATGGGGCTGTCGGCCTGTCCGGGATGGCCGCCGCTTCCGGCGGGAGGAGGCGCCTGATGCGGCGCGGGCGCGGCCGCAGCGCGTCCGCCAACCGGCGCGGAGCGTGTGCGACGCGCCTCGCGGTCCTTGTGCCGGTTGAACATGAGGCGCATGAAGCCCTTGCGCCGGGCAAGGGCCTTGACCTTGCCCGTCAGTTCTTTTTGCATGACGGCAAGGTCGGGCAGCGAGCCCGAGGCAAGTTTGGACACAAAGTCCAGGGCGCCGAGATCCAGAGCCCGCAAGGTCACGTCCGCTCCCTCGCTGGTCAGCGAACTGACCATAATCACCGGGCAGGGATGTTCGGCCATAATTTTTTCAAGGGCCGTGAGCCCGTCCATGCGCGGCATCTCCACATCCATGGTGATGACATCCGGGTCATGGCGGATGTTCATTTCAATGGCCTGCTCTCCATTGGCCGCAGTGGCGACAACGGATATATCCGGATCCTTTTCCAGAAGCGTGGTCAGCGAACGCCGGACAAAGGCGGAATCGTCAACAACAAGAACCTTGACCACAAAGAGCTCCTTGGCGGGTGGCTTAACATTGACGGGCATGCCCGCCAGAACATCGCATTTTCCCATTATGCCATGAAAAAATAAAAGTCACAATGTTCGGGCGGGAATGAGGGCCTGCATTTTTTCTTGCAAGATAACACGGCATGGCTTATAGATGCCCACTACCGCATCGGGATGTGGCTCAGTCTGGCTAGAGCGCAGCGTTCGGGACGCTGAGGCCGGAGGTTCGAATCCTCTCATCCCGACCAGCAAATTCAGGGGTCATGGTTTTCCATGACCCTTTTTTTGCGCTCCGGCGGCGGTAGCGGAATCACCGGGCAAAGGCGGCTCGGTCCCCTGGCCTTTTTTTGCCTGGGTTTCAGCACCCTGCGCTTCCGCGCCCTTTTCCCTGGCCGCCTTGGGCCGGCGCAGGGGCTGGCGCAGCCGCTTCCAGATAAAGAGCTCCATATCTTCGCCGCCAGCGGTGGAAGCGGGAAACTCCGCCCGGGCCATGGATTTGTGCCCACCGGCGGAACCGATGCCGGAAAACAGCTGCGAGGCATAGCTGCCCACATCACGGGCAATGCCGTCCCCCCTGAAGATGATCACCACTGTATCGCCGTATTTTCCGCCAACGGCGGCCCAGCGGATTTCATACACCCGCATGAGAAAATCCGCGAGGATGACCAGAATATCCGGGTTGTCCACATCCCCTACGTAGACGTACTGACCGGAGCCGATGTCATACATATTGGTGCAGGCCTTGGCAAACAGATCCAGCCAGCGGCGGTGAAATTCGCTGCGGGCTATGCGCGAGAGCAGCACATGATCGGCAAAGCGGGCCAGATACTGGTAGGCCCTGAGGTCCACGTCATAAAAATGGCGCTCGAAGCTGGCCGTATCGGTTTTTATGCCGAACTGCAGGGCGGTGGCGAGCAGCTTTGCCGGCCGGATGTCAAGGTTGTACAGATATTCGGTGAGCAGGGTGCTCGTGGCCCCGTATTCCGGCTTGATCTCGACATAATCCGCCTGGGCCTGGGTTTCCGGCAGGGGGTGGTGGTCGATGATGATGGAAAAGGGCACGTCCCTGAAGGCCGGGTGATGGTGCGGCTGCGAATCCACCAGGGCGAAGCGGTCATAATGGGGCAGGATGCCGGGGTACCAGCGCTCCATGTGCAGCCGGGTGTAACGGACCATGGCCAGGTTGTCGGGCCTGGTCACGGCATTGACCTTGGCAATGGACACATCCTGCACCCTGTGGATCATGATGCGCTTCAGGGCCATGGCCGAGGCCATGGCGTCGGGATCCGCATTGATGAGAATAAGCCAGCGCTTGTCTCGGGAAAGCAGCTCCAGCATTTTGCGCAATTGCGGTATGGAACGAAAATACGCCATGCACAGACCCTCGGGGAAAATTCAGATGCCCTGCGCAATTTGCCGGCAGCAACGGGCAAAGCCAGCCCGCGCCAAACGCAAGGCACAGCGATTATGCGAAAAGCATACGCGAGTTTTACGCCTGCGGCAACAGCCAGGAGCGCACAAAGCCCAGTGATTGCATGATTTCTATCCAGGAAAACAACTCCATCATGATCAGGGCG
>JAJDJN010000087.1 GCA_030267245.1 Desulfovibrio sp. OttesenSCG-928-A18 | reverse complement strand
TGCCCAGGGCCTGTTCCATGGCCCGGGCAAGGGCCGCGTTGTCACGGCCGGCCGCTGCCACTGTCGCATCAATATTCTTCCTTCCCAAGACCTTGCCGGTGCGCAAATCCAGGACGCGAAAGTTCGCGGCGACATGCGCCACGGGCGCGCTGTCCTCGTCGGCGTATTCAAGGGAAAAGGCGCGCAGATCCGTGGTCAGGCGCAAGTCGGCCGCAAAGCCGCCCATTTCGTCGCTCACCCCCCTGAAGGCTTCCGAAGCCTCAAGGGCGTCGATGATCCCGCGCTGCACGATGTTCGGACTGACATTGGTCCAACGCGCTCCCGCAAGATATCTGATTTCGCGCCCGTGAAAGACCAGGGCTATACCGTCGCTGTCCAGCTCGCGCCCGGCCTGGGGCAAAGCGACCACTATCTGCTTGTCCTTTTTTTGCACAGCAGCGCGCTCCGGCATGGGCACAGACAGTTGCAGCCGCAAGGGCGCCGGCCCCGGATCAAAAAAAGAGGCGCAACCGGCCGGGAGCAGCAGACTCACCAGCAAAAGAAAAACGGGGGGGGTATAAATACGCGCATGGCGTCCGGCAGACTTCATGGGGCCTTGTACTCCCTGATTTCATCGCCGAAAAAGAAGCGGCGGGGGTCTGTTTCCAACTTCCGGCTGACCCGGGTCAGCATGTTCACTAGATTACGCGCTTCCACCATGAGCATGCGCATTTCCTGCAGCCCCTGGCTGGCAAACTGTTTGAGCCCCGGCTCCATGGCCTGAAGGGTGTTGTCCACCCGCATGGCGATATGGCTCATGGCCTTGCTGGTCGCTTTCACGTCGCTGGACAAGGCCTCGTTGGCGTTGCTGATCAAAAGGTCAAAATTGCGGGCTATGGTCTCGGCCTCGGACAAGAGCTGATCAATGGTCTGCGTTCTCCTGGCCAATGTCGAACTCAGTTCGGAAAGGGAACTGAGGATGGTGCTGATGGACTCGATGTTTTCGTCCGAGGCGATGAGTTGCAGACGGTGCAGGAGATTATTGCCGGTCTGCAGCACCTCCGGAACCTGGGCGAACATGGATTGCAGGGTCGAGGGCTCGTACAGAATCTCGCCCACCGCATGCTCGGGCACGACCAGCAGCGGACTTTCCCGGGTGCCGCCTGAAATGGAGATAATGGAACTGCCTGTTATCCCCCGCGCTTCAATGCTCGCCCGGGAGTTTTCCCGCACCGGCGTGTCGGCGGCAACGGCCACGCGCACCCGCACCGCCCCCGGAATGACGTGGCTGATCTTGATCTCCGTGACCCGACCTACCCTGATCCCGCTGAACAGCACGTCGTTATTGACGGAAAGTCCGCGTACGCCCTCCTCGAAAGAAATGTCGTACAGGGTCTGCGCATCGTCCTTGCCGCTGCTCGCCGTCCACAAGGTAAAGCCCACGCCGCCCAGCAGCACAATCAGGGTAAATATGCCCACAAGGATATAATTGGCGCGTATTTCCATGCTCTATTTCCCGTCAACCGCGCCTGCGGCAGACTGGCTGAATATGATGCCTCCGGCGGCAAAAGAGGCGGCGCCACCCCGCCAAGCCCGCCGGGGCGCCGCAAGCGGCCCACGCAAGGACGCCGTACCCCTTGCTCCATATGGTCGTTCCATATTCGCGGGCCTTGCATCCGCCCCCTGCGGGCGCTCGCGGCGGCGCGGCTCAACTGCGGTAGTCGGCATTGATGCTGACGTATTCGTGACTCAGATCCGAGGCCAGCAGCGTGTAGACGCCGGGGCCGTCGCCCAGGCTGATGTCGATATTTATATCGCGCTGGGCCAGGGCCTCGGAAAGCAGGGAATCAAAATCAAGGGTGGTCGGCTGTTCGCGTTTGAACAATTCCACGCCGCATACGTTGACCACAAGGTCAGCCGGATTGAAAGGCACGCCGCATCTTCCCACAGCGGCCACGATGCGGCCCCAGTTGGCGTCCCGCCCGTACATGGCGGTTTTTACCAGTTGCGAATGCCCGACGGTGCGGGCGCACTGTTCGGCATCCCCGGCGCAGTCCGCCCCGCTGACCCGGATGTGCAGAACCTTGGTCGCGCCTTCGCCGTCCTGCACCAGCATATAGGCCAGCTTTGCCAGAACCCGCGTGACCGCCGCTTCAAGCACGGCAAAATCGTCTTCATTCTGTATCTGTACGCCTGAAACGCCGTTGGCCAGGGCATAGAGGGTGTCGTTTGTGCTGGTGTCGCCGTCCACAGTGGCCCGGTTAAAGGTCGCCGCCACGGCCCGGGGAAACAGTTCGCGCCAGCTTGCGCTGTCCACGGCCGCGTCGCACAATACAACGGAAAGCATGGTAGCCATGTTCGGGCAGATCATGCCGGCGCCCTTGGCCACGGCCGCGATGCTCACCATCCCCGCCCCCATGCGGAACTGCTCGCCCGCATACTTGGGAAAGGCGTCGGTGGTCATGATCGCGGAGGCGAAATCCTCGATGTCCGCTCCGCCCATGTTCTCCACCAGCCGAGGGATGGCCTGCTGCCAGGCATCCATGCGCAACTGCGCGCCGATAACGCCCGTGGAGGCGGGCAGAATTTCCGAGGGCGCAAGGCCGGTGACAACCGCCACCATCTCCTGGGTCAGGCGGCAGTTGGCAAGCCCTTCAGCCCCGGTGCAGGCGTTCGCCTGGCCGGTGTTGATAAGAACTGCCCTGGCCTGGTCGCGTTCATGGAGGATATGCTGGCCTATCTGTACCGGCGCCGCCTTGAACTGATTGCGGGTGAACACACCGGCGGCGGCGGCCGGCACATCGCTGACGGCAAGGGCAAGGTCGGTCTTGCCCGGTGTTTTGAAACCCGCCGAGGTAACCGCAAGGGTAAAGCCCTGTGGGATGACGATTTTCATAAGCCTGTCCTGGTCATGGCGCGGGAGCCAGCCGCGCGGTTAAAGCATTGCGCGCCTGAAAGGAATTGCCGTGGGGCTCCGCCTTCAGGCCCTTGCCCGCAAAGAAGGCAACATGGCCGGATAATGCCAAATAGCAGGGCTTGCGTCGAGCAAAATAATATAAATCGTCCCCCGCCCGGACATACAAGGCGACAGCGGAAAAAAGGGCAGTTTCTTTTTGACAAAAGAAGTGGGACTTTTTATGGTCCCCGTGGATTGTCCAAATAAAGGCCGCAGGCGCAAAGCGCCTTTCGCATTCCGGCACCGGGGTTTTTCACCACAGCCCCTCCCTTTTGGCCGGCCGGAAAGCCCTTCCAGGTATATTGGAGAGCATGGATCTACCCGTCATTATCCTGATTGCCGCAACATTGTGCGGTTTTCTCATGGCCTTCAGCCTGGGCGCCAACGATGTGGCCAATTCCATGGCCTCGCCGGTGGCGGCCAGGGCGATCAGCATCCGCAAGGCCATCGTAATCGCAGCGGCCCTGAACTTTGTGGGCGCGGTTTTTTTGGGCTCGCATGTGGCGGCCACCATCTGTCGCGGCATCATCAATCCAGACGCCATTTCAGATCCAAGGGTGCTCATGCTGGGCATGTTCGCCGCCCTGCTCTCCTCGGGGATCTGGGTGCTGATCGCCACCTACACGGCGCTGCCCGTTTCCTCCACCCATTCCATTGTGGGCAGCATCCTGGGTTTCGGCCTGGTGGCCGGAGGGGCGGAGGTAGTGCACTGGTGGACCCTTGGCGGCATCGTGCTTTCCTGGATAATTTCGCCCTTTTTCGGCGCGCTCATCGCCTATATGGTCTTCATCCACATACGCAAGACCATCCTCTACGCCCACAAGATGCTCAAGGCGGCCCGGCGCTGGACGCCCATCTGGGTGGCCCTGACCCTGATTCTGGTGATCCTGTCCTTCTGCTACAAAACGCCCTTTGGCCAGCGCCTCAACCTGGCCGGTTGGCAGGGTATCACCATCTCCCTGCTTGCCGGGCTGGTGGTGGTGATCATGATCCGCCGGTATTTTCCCCGCATCATCAGCAAAAAGGTCGCCGGGCAGAGCCGTTTTGACAAGGTGGAAGAGGTCTTTCGCCGCATGCAGGTAGGCACGGCCTGCTATGTCGCCCTGTCCCAGGGCGCCAATGACGTGGCCAATGCCATAGGGCCGGTCATTGCCATCTATTATATAGCCACCCAGGGCAGCATGGGGGAAAGCCTGGCAGTGCCCACCTGGATTCTGGTGGTGGGCGGCATCGGCATTGCCGCCGGCATCGCCCTCATGGGGCACAAGGTTATGGGCACGGTCGGCGAACGCATCACCAAAATTAACAATACGCGCGGCTTCGCCGTTGCCTTTGGCTCGGCAACCACGGTGCTCATGGCCTCCAACCTGGGGCTCCCCGTGTCCACAACCCACGCCACCGTCGGCTCGGTGGTCGGGGTCGGGCTTGCGCGGGGTTTTCATGCGGTGGATTTTAAGGTATTATTAAAGATACTTCTCTTCTGGGTGCTTACCATCCCCATTGCGGGGTTCACCTGTATCGTGATCTTTCAGATTCTGCGCTGGAGTTTCCTGTAACGCTAAGGCCCGCCGTCACGCGAAAAGACGGCGCGCATCCGGTTCCGATAGAATTTACATGCCCGCCCGGGCTCAGACCGATCCCGGCGGACATGGGAGGTGTTCATACCATGGCAGTGCGTCTTCCCTTTTTCGGTCTTGTATCCATGCGTTCGCCCCTGCGCGGCTTTCTTGAGCATTACGAGCAGATCGCGCGCGGTATGCGGCTTATTGAAGAATCCATGGAATGCTATATCACGGGCGCCGGCTCCGGCATCGTCTGCAAAGACTTCGCACTGCTGCGCAACGAAGTGGACGCGGCGGAGGAAAAGGCGGACCAGATCAAGCGTTACATCCGCAACCATCTGCCCCGGAACATCTTTCTGCCGGTGGAAAAGCATCTGTTCTTCAGCTATACCAGGCACCAGGACGACATTCTCAATGCCGGGCAGGATGCCATGAACTGGCTTGCCATGCGCGATGTGATAATACCGGAAGTCTTCCAGCGCGAACTCATTTTCTTTCTGGGCGAAGTGTCCAAGTCCGTACAGATGCTGCGCCCGGCCATCGAGCACACCATCGCCTGGGTGGAAGGCGAAGGGGTGGAACGCAACTTCATAAAGCAGTACATCCGCTCCCTCAGGGCGCAGCACAAAAAGGTAACCGAATCCATGCACGAACTGAGCTCCAAGCTCTTCTGCTCCGACATGGATTTCAAGGATATCTACCAGTTGATCAATTTTGTGGAATACATGCACAAAATGAGTCACAGCGCGGAAAAAAGTGTTGACCTGCTCCGGGTGATGATCGCCAAATAAGCCCTGCCCGCACCCGCGAATATGAATCCGCTTCATGTCCCGTGCGGGGATGGTAAAGGGGCTCAAACCCCTTTGCCATCCGGAGGCTTCTTTTTCATGCAAAATCCGGGTTAAGCAACGCGTGCCAGCATTCACGCGCTCTTTTGCCGTGCTTTGGGCTGCGCCTCCGGCAATTGACTTGGGGCCTTGGAGGGGATATCGTAACACTAATTTGATAAAAATTTTACCGAACCCCTGACCCCTTCCTGCACGACGCCTGCAGACACAAGCCGCAAGCGATGAAAAACTCCCCCTGTCCCTTCTTTCAATACGCGCCAAAATCTGGCGCGCGGACTGTGCGCCGGGCTTTGGCCCGGCGCGGATTCAGCTTCTTTGTCCTCCTTCTGTCCGCCCTTGTTTTTTCTTTCGCCCCGTCAGGGTCCGTTTTTGCCCACGGCGTATACATCTTTGCCTGGGAGGAAGACGGGCGCATATGCACCGACAGTTATTTCAACAGAAACAGCAAGGTGCGCGGCGGTGAGGTGAGCATGCTGGATGAAACGGGAGCGCCGCTCATGAGCGGCACAACGGATGCAAGCGGCCGGGTCTGCTTTACGGCTCCTGACAAGCCAGGTTCCCTGCATTTTGTGCTCAAAGCCGGGCAGGGGCACAGGGGTGAATTCATCCTGCCCGACTATATGCCGGTTCCAAAAGGGCAGTTGGCGGACAAGGCTGAACTGCCGGCCCCGGCTTCCGCCAGTCTATCCCCGCTTTCGCCCGAGGGCGCGGCAGTTGCCGGGGATCCTCTTCCGGAGCGGGGAGCGCGGGCCGCGCCGCAGCGCAGCAATGTAGCCGCACCTGTTGATGAAGAACTGATTCGCGGTATTGTGCGCGAGGAGTTGCGCCGTGAACTGGCCCCCGTGCTCGCCCTGGCCCAAAGGGCTCAGGCCATGCAGCAAAACAGGGAACCGGGCCTGCGGGACATAATCGGCGGCCTTGGCTGGATCGCCGGTCTGGCCGGAGTCGGCGCATACCTGGCGGCGCGCAGGAAGAAGCACTGATGCATATATCCGAAGGCGTCCTCTCCGGCCCTGTTCTTGGGGCAGGCGCTCTTGCCGCCCTTGTCGGGCTTGGGCTCAGCCTGCCCAGGCTCCCCTGGCGGCATATCATGAGCGCCGGTATCTTTTCCGCCGCTTTTTTTGTGGCCTCCCTCGTGCATGTCCCCCTCGGTCCCGGCAGCGTGCATCTGATCATGAACGGTCTTTTGGGGGCCATGCTGGGCTGGGCGGCCTTTCCGGCCATTACGGTGGCCCTGTTTCTGCAGGCCCTGCTCTTTCAGTTCGGCGGGCTGACGGGCCTTGGCGTAAACGCCAGCATCATGGCCTGGCCCGCAGTGCTTTGCGGGCTGCTGTGCAGACCATTTTTTGCCAGGCCCGGCTCGCGCGCTCCGGCCGCCTTTGTCTGCGGAGCCATGTCGGTTTTGTTGAGCGGCGTGTTGTGCGCCACGGCCCTGGCCGCGTCGGGCGATGATTTTCTGACCACGGCCTGGACCATACTGCTGGCGCATCTGCCTGTGCTGGTCATTGAAGGCATACTGACCATGTGCATTGTCGGCTACCTTGCCAGGGTGCTGCCGGAGCTGGTTCTGCCGCCGGAGCGCGAGGCGGCCGGAACGGGAGGCGGGCATGTCCTTTGACACCGGGGTGGGGGCCCTTGCGCTTCCGGCCCGTTTTAGCTTGCGGCACGTTCGCACAGACGCCAAACTCGTAGCCGCCCTTTGTTTTTCTCTGGCGGCAAGCCTGCTGCAAAGCCCGGCCGCGGCCGCGCTTTCATGTGTTGTCGCCCTGTTTTTGCTGCTGATTTCCGGGCTGCCGGGAACTTACATCATGAAAAGGCTGCTGCCGGTAAACGCCTTTTTCCTGCTGCTCTGGCTGCTCCTGCCCCTTTCCTTTGCGCCCCGTCAAGGAACGCCGGCCCTTTTTTCCCTCGGGCCTTTTGCCCTGTATGCTTCAGGGCTGAGGCTGGCCCTGCTCGTCACGCTCAAGGGAAACGCCATTGCCGCCGCCCTGCTGGCCCTGTGCGGCAGTTCGAGCATCACGGAAAACGGCCATGCCCTGCTTTCCCTGCGTGTTCCGCACAAATTGGTCGCTCTTCTGCTTATCACCCAGGCCAACCTCGCCCGCATGAGCCGGGAATACAAGCGTCTTTTCAGCGCCGCCAGATTACGGGGCTTTGTCCCGCGCACAAGCCTGGCCTCCTATGCCACATACGCCCGGCTCATCGGCCTGCTGCTCATACGCGCCTGGCAGCGCTCGCAGCGGGTTGAGCGGGCCATGCGGCTCCGGGGCTTTGCCGGCCGCTTTCCCCTTATTCCCTCGCGCTGTACCTGTCCAGAAGAAACACAAAAGCGGACACGCCTGCGCAGTCTGGCCCTGTGCTTCACCCTGCTCGCCATGAGCCTTGGCCTTTTGCTCTGGGACCGCCTGCTGTGAACGCCCCCTTGCCCACGCCCCTGTTCGCCCTCAGGAACATTCACTTCACCCATCCGGGCAAGGACGCGGCCCTTTTTTCCGGAGCCGATCTTGAGCTTTTTGCCGGCGAATGCGTAGGCATCCTCGGGCGCAACGGCTCCGGCAAAAGCACGCTTCTGCACATCGGCGCGGGCTTGCTCACTCCGGGCGAAGGCCTGGTGCTGCACAAGGGGAAGCCGTGCCGGACCGAAAAGGACTTTGCCCTGGCGCGCAGGGGCATCGGCTATCTTTTGCAGAACTCGGAGGATCAGCTCTTTTGCGCCACCGTGCTGGAAGACGTGGCTTTCGGCCCCTATAATCTGGGCCACAGCGCCAAAGAGTCGGAGGCCATGGCCTGGAACATGCTGCAGGAGCTGCATCTGGAACACCTGGCCGGGCGCAACGGGCAGCGCCTTTCCGGGGGCGAGCAGAAACTGGCGGCCCTGGCGACGATTCTTGTCATGGGTGTGGATTTGCTCTTTCTTGACGAGCCGACCAACAATCTCGACGCCGAAGCCAGGGAACTGCTGCTGACGATTCTGGCCCGGTATCGCCTGCCCTCGCTAATTGTGGCCCATGACCCGGCCTTGCTGCGCAGCCTGTGCACACGCTATTGCCGGCTGGAGAACAAGCAACTGCGCCCATGCAGCCTTGAGCGCCAATGCGGTTTTGAGCGCGAATGCAGTTTTGAGGAAGACTAGCTCCGGCATATCCGCCCTGAAAACGCAGCTCTTC
>JAJDJN010000086.1 GCA_030267245.1 Desulfovibrio sp. OttesenSCG-928-A18 | reverse complement strand
ACAGCGGGACGGACGCCCCGAGGAACAGGAGCGCCGCCCCTTTGAGCGCCCCAGGGGCGCGGCGGGAGCGCTGATCGAACTTGACCGCGATCTTATGAAACTGCTGGTGCGCCGGGCGACCCTGGTATCGCGCATCCGGGGCGGCCGGGATCACGCGGCGAGCCCGGCGGCCATTCAGGACGAAAAGGCCGTGCGCATCGCCTGGGAAACCGGCGCTCTGGCCTTCAGCAAGGACCCGCGCTTTTCGCGCGAGCTGTTCGCGCTGCTGCAGGATCTCAAGGTGCTGAGCCGGGAGCAGGCCCAGAATATGGGCAGCTTTCATCTTTCGCCGCCGCAAAAGCCGGTGTCCGGCCTCATTGCCGGCCCCACATCCACGCGCTCGGCCCAGATGTACGTGGCCCTGGCCTCGGCCCTGAACCGGGACATGCGTCTTACCCGGGTAATGCTTTCCAGCGCGCTCATGGACACGGTCAAAAGCTTTGCCCAGGCCGGAAGCGATGTCGGGCACCGCATCGGCGGCGCCAACATCGGCAGCGTGAGCGTGAGCCGGGGCAAGGAGGCCTCGTTCACGGACAAGAACATTTACGTGGGCGAAGATCTCTTCTCCCTGTACCTGTGCGTCTTTTTCTCCCTGTCCCGGCCGGGAAGCTGCCGCCTGTCCGGCGGCGGCCCCCTCAGGGGCGCGGACCTCACCGCCCTGCGTCAGGCCCTGCCCCTGTTCGGCGCGCGCCTTGCCCACGTGGTGCCGCATACGCACGGGCTGCCGGCCAACCTTGAATGTTCCGGCCAGATCCCTTCCCTGGTGGTCGTGCCGCCGGATCTGCCCTTTGACGGACTCTGCGCCCTTTTGCTCGCGCCGCTGTTCTGGAACCAGCCCATGACCCTGGACCTGGGCGCCCTGCCCGCCGCCTACGCCACTGCCGCCCTGGCCGAGGTCGGCCCCCTGCACACGGCCCTCGGCGCGGATGTGGAAAGCCACGGCCCGCGCTTTGTCTACGCCCCCACGCCCCTGCATCTGCCCGAAGAGCCCCTTCTGCCCCTTGACCCGGCTCTTTGCGCCTATCTTCTGGCCCTGCCCGCCTTTACGGGCGGCGTTCTCGGCCTGCGCGGACACTGGCCCGCGCATCTGCCCGAAGCAAGGGAGACGGCGGACCTGCTCAACTGGGCCGGCATCGGCCTTGAAATTAACGAGGAAGGCGTCAGGGCCGCGCCCGCCCGCGCCCCCTTTGCCCTGCCCCTGCAAAGCAACAACCTCGCCCCAGCGCTCGGGCCGCTGTTCCTGGCCCTGTGCGCCCTTTACAGGCACAGGGCGGACGAGATCCCGCCCCTGGAGCGCCTGGCCTCTTTTCCGGGCAGCGACACCGACAGCGCCCTGGCCGGGGATTTCTTCTCCCGCCTCGGGCTCACCCTGGACAAGGGCCGCCTGGAGCCCAGCTTCGGCCAGGGCGACCCCCAAAGTCCGGCCTGGACCAGCCCGGACGCCTTCTGGAGCATGGCCTACGCCCTGGCGGCCTTTGTCAGGCCCGGCCTGGCCCTGGCCAATCCCGGCAATGTCAGCCCTGTGCTGCCGCCGTTCTGGAGCATATACAATTCCCTGCCCGAACCCAGAGATCCGGCCTCGCCGCTGGATTCCGGCCGGGAGGGGCAAGTGGAGGAAAGCGCCGGTGACAAACCAGCCAGAAGACGAATCATTGCCGACTGACATCCCCGGCCTTGAAGTCGCCCTGGCCGGGCTTGAAGAGCGCCTGGCGCACAGCGCCTCGACCATCAGGGAGCTTATGGAATCGGAAGATCCGGCCAGGGGCGTCTTTCATGCCGCCGCCATACACGAAGCGAAACAGGCACACATGGTCCTGCGCTACCGGCAGGACTTCTGCCGGGCGCGCCTTGCCCGCCTGCGTTCACAGGAGTAGAGTCAGGACCAAGCCGCCGCAACCTTCAGCCAGCAGTCACCACCCATGGAACACCAGCGCGACCTTTCCGCCAGCGGCCAAGCCGCCGCCTTTGAAGAGACTTCCCCCAGGCCATGGCTTCGCTATTACGATGAGAACATACCGGCAACCATCGATTACCGCGTTGTCCCCCTGTACGCCTGGCTGGACGAGGCCGCGGACAGATACCCCTCGTCCGTGGCCTGCGCCTTTTACAACACCCGCATCAGCTACGGACGCGTGCGCAAGGACGCCGAGCGCATCGCGGCCAACCTGGCCGCCCACGGGGTAAAGCCCGGAGACCGCGTGGGGCTGATGCTGCCCAACCTGCCCCAGACCATGCTGCTGTTCTGGGGCGTTCTCAAGGCGGGCGCGGTGGTGGTCATGATCAATCCTTTATATATGGAAAAGGAGATCAGTTATCAGGTCAAGGACGCGGGCATACGCCATCTTGTGACCATTGATCTGTGCTGGCCCAAGTTTGACAAGCTCAGGGACAGCCTCGGCATTGAAAAGTATTTTGTGACCTGCATTGCCGAGGGCCTGTCCTTCCCCCTGAACATCCTGCACCGGCTGAAGAACCGCAAGGAAAACGCCGAGAGAAAGGTGCCCTACGACAGGGTGCGGGTCTTCCCCTACGCCGATCTGCTCAAGGGAAAAAAGCGCCTCTGCGTTCCCGTGCCCGACCCAAAAAACACCATGGCCCTGCTGCAGTATACAGGGGGCACCACCGGCCGCTCCAAGGGCGCCATGCTCAGCCATTTCAATGTCGGCGCCAACGCCCAGCAGGTGCGCAAGATCATCCACTGGCTGGACGATGGCACCCAGGTGTTCATGGCCGTGCTGCCATTTTTTCACGTATACGGGCTGAACGTCTGCCTTGTGGTGCCCACCCTGTTCCGGGCCAGGGTGGTGCCGGTGCCGCGCTTTGCGCCCCTTGAACTGCTCAAGAGCATGAAAAAGCACAAGGCCACGGTGCTTCCGGGCGCCCCATCCCTGTACATAGCCCTGCTCAAGCAGAAGCAGAAAGAAGCTTACATGCTGAACACCCTGCGCCTGTGCATCTCGGGCTCGGCGCCCATGCCGGTGGAAATGCAGCGCTGCTTCGAGGAGCAGTTCAAAACCCGGATGATCGAAGGCTACGGCCTTTCCGAAGCGTCGCCCATCACGCACCTGACCCTGCCCAACGGCCTGCGCAAGATGGGCAGCATCGGCTTTCCCCTGCCCGACACCGAGGCGCGCATTGTGGACATGGAGCTCGGCACGGTGCCGCTGGCCCCGGGCAAGGTGGGCGAACTGGTCATACGCGGGCCGCAGGTCATGAGCGGCTACTGGAAAAACCCCGACGAAACGGCCGGAACCATCCGCAACGGCTGGCTGTACACCGGCGATATAGCGACCATGGACGAAGAGGGTTTTTTCAGTATCGTCGACCGCAAAAAAGACATGATCATCGTGGGCGGTTATAATGTTGCGCCCCGGGAGATAGATGAAGTACTATACGAACACCCCAAGGTAAGCGAAGCGGTAAGCGTGGGCATAGCGCACCCCACGCGTGGCGAGGTGATCAAGGCCTATATCGTGCTCAGGGAAGGGGAGCACTGCGACAAGGCGGAGATCGTCGGCTGGTGCCGCGATCGCCTGGCCAACTACAAGGTGCCGCGCATGGTGGAGTTCAGAAAAGAACTGCCCAAGACCCTGGTGGGCAAAATCCTGCGCCGGGCCCTGCGCGAAGAGGAAGAACGGCGCACCAAGCTCCGGGCGGTGGACGGAATCACGCAAAGCGTGGAATCCGAAAGCTATTTTGACTCCGAGCACAAAAACGGCCAGGAAAACGACCCCGTGAGCCTGGAGGAAAAAAACCCGGCTTCCGTGGAGGAGCGCAAGGAGGGCTGATGCCCCCCCGGCCGCCGGCGGCATATTACAAGAGAGCATTCATGAAAGACTTTGTTGACTCCTGCCTCCTGGGCGCACTGGCCGAAACCATGCTCACGCGCATGCCGGCCGAGGATACGCCTCCCGGGGAAAAAGCGCCGCGTTTCGCCTGCCGCCCGCTGGCGGCGCGCAGTTCCGAGCGTTGCACCGCCCTGGGCCGTTTTCGCGGCCAGATCGGCCTTGCCCGCACCGAGGAGTTCAAGTCCGCCCTTGACGATCTGGTCATGGAAAATTCAAGCAAGATCATCCTGGATTTTGCCGAACTGGGCCTGACCAGAAGCGGGGTCGGGGTGCTGGTCGGCTTTGCCGCCTCTGTGCAGGGCCGCAACAAACGCCTGTATATCTATCGTTGTTCGGCACAGATCCGGGAGCAACTGCGCGAACTGGGCCTTGGCGGTTTTTTCAGCTTTCTGGAAAGCGAGGACGACGTTATCGCCACCCTGGTGGTCTGACGCCGCACCCGGCTCCATAGCGACCCCTTAAAGAACGGGCCGCGCGCGCCAGGACGGCGCGCCGAACAATTGAAGCGGCCCTTGCGCTTCAATCATTCCATATCCGATAGCGCCCGCGCCACGCAAAACGGGCATCGAGCAATACCGCCGGGGAGCGTTTCATGTACTATCTGCACCACTACTTCAACCCGGATTTCAGCCACATGCACCTTGCGCCGCCCGAGGAAAAGGACGGCATCATCGACCAGCGCTATCTCGGCTATGTACAGAACGTGGTGGCCGGGCAGGTGCTGGCGGAAATAATCGACCTTGAGAAGTTTCCGGATTTCAGACGCGATCCGCGCTTCATCTATCCCAAGCGGCATTTTCCCGTGGGCCCCAACTGCGCCCCGCATCCCGAGAACCCGGACAAGATCGTGGCCTCGGTCAACGGCTATGTCTTTTATAATGAAGGCCTCATTTCAGTAAAAAAGCTGCTCAACGTGCGCGGCAATGTGGGTTTTCACACGGGCAACATCTTCTTTGTGGGCGACCTGGCCGTGCACGGCGACGTGCAGACGGGCTTTTCGGTGCACGCCTCCAACATCCTGGTCAAAGGGCATATAGAAAGCGCCAAGGTCAAGGCGCTGCGGGACGTGGTCTGCCTGGCCGGACTGAAGGGCGCCAACACCAGCGCCGTAAGCGACGGGCCCGAGAACGCCGAAAACAGCGACGAGGTGATCCCGAGCACCCTGATCGAAGCCGGGGAAAACATCCGCATCCCCTTTTGCGAGCATGTGCAGATCCGGGCGCGGGGCAATCTGATCATTGACGGCTCCTGCCTGCACAGCACCCTGTATGTGGGCGGCAACCTGGTGGTCAAGGGACGGCTGCAGGGCGGGGCTGTTTACGCCAACGGCCTTGTCTACGTCGAAGGGCAACTGGGCAGCGATTACAGCATGCCGACCAAGGTCATGATGGGCTACAATCCCTTTGACTTTCTCACCCTGCAGAAACTGGAGAGCCAGATCGCCTACCTCAAGGCCAAGCTGGACTATTTCGAGCGCATGGCCGCGCGCAACGCGGTCATGGAACAGGAATATTCGCCCCGGGTGGACCTTATGCAGCGCAAGCTGCGCATCGCCCATTCCCGGCGGGCCGAACTCTGGCGCAAGTTCGCCGTGGATGAAAAAAACGCCCCCAAATGCCGCATCGTAGTACCGGGAAGAGTCATGCCCGGCAGTGAAATAGGCATTGGCAGGGCCTTTTTGAAGCTGATGAATTTTGATGAAAACGTGACCTTCTCCCTGTACGATGAAGAGATAGTCAGCACCCCCATCCGCAGAAAACACGCAAAGGCATGACCAGGGCCAGGCACAGCGCACAGGCCCTGCATGAACGGGGCGGCTTCACGGACATCATCGTCCGGCGGGGCGAACGCAGTTTTCACATGCTCGGACCCGCCGGGCCGGAACGGGAACTGCGCATTCTGCCCCCCGAGCAAGAGTTCCCTCCCGCTCCCCCGGCCCAGGCGGATGAAGCCGCAAAGGCCGGCGCGCCGGACTCTTTTCCGCCCCAGAGCGTCCTTCCGGTGCTTGTAGGCTCCGGCACCGGCCTTGCCCTGGGCGAACTTGTCCGGCGCCTGAAGGCCGCCCACGGACCTGATTTCATGCTGGCCGTGGCGGACAAGGAAAAAGACATTCAGGACACAAGCCGGGTGCGCCAGGAATATGCGAGCTGCCCTGGCATTATCTGGATTGATGACGAGAGCCCGGAACAGGCCCTGAAAAGGCTCAGCCGCTGGCAGACGGCGCAGGGGGGCAAGCCCCTGTTGCCGCTGCTCAACCCCTTTTACCTGCGCCTTGACCGCCCCTGGTACGACGCCCTGCGCCAGGCCTGCGATGACAGCGCCAGGGTCGACTTCTGGAGCCGGGCGGACTACCCGCGCTTTGCCGGGGGCAAGGCGAGGATCCTGCTGCTCACCAGCCAGTATTTTCTCATGGGCGAAATCGTGGCCGCCTGCCGGCGGCTGGATCTGCCGCACCATCTGCTGCAAATCCCGTCCGGCGACATGGGCAGCAACGCTTTTGTCAAAGAACTGCTCGAGGCCGTGCTCAGCTTCAGGCCGGACTTTGTCTTTACCATCAACCACCTGGGGGTGGACCGCGAAGGGGTGCTCGTTTCCCTGCTGGAAAAACTGCGCCTGCCCCTGGCCTCCTGGTTTGTGGACAACCCCCACCTCATCCTCTATCTCTACCAACGCCTGGTCAACCCCTGGACCGCCATCTTCACCTGGGACGCGGACAACCTGGAGTCACTGCGCGATCTGGGCTTTGCCCACGTGCAGTATCTGCCCCTCGGCGTTGACCCGACCCGCTTCAGCCCATGTTTCGGCCAGCCGGCGGCTCCGGCGCCAGCCTCCGCCGCCCGCAATGCCGCCCCATATGCCGCTCCGGACGCAGCCCAATTCGCCCGATTCTCACAGTCCGCCCGCGCCCGCCTCGGCCTCGCGCCGGCCTGGGACGGGCGCATTTCCTTTGTGGGCAACTCCATGCGCTACAAGGTGGCCGAACGCCTGCGCAAAACCAGGCTGCCCGCGCCGCTGCTGCAAAGCTATCAGCAGGTGGCGGCCGGCTTTGCCGCAAGCAACGAGCGCTCCGTGGCCGGGTACCTGCGCTCCGCGCGCCCGGACCTGGCCCGCGCTTTTGATGCCGTAACGGATGTGGAACAAAGGCTGAACTACGAGACACTGGTCACCTGGGAATCAACCCTGCGCTACCGCCTGTCCTGCATCCGGGGCATACTGCCCCTGCGGCCCCTTATCGCGGGCGACAAGGGCTGGCGGGAACTGCTCCCCGAAGACGACTCCTGGCTGTACAAAAGCGAGTTGAGCTATTACGACGAGTTGCCCCTGTTCTACCCCCTAGCGCAGATCAACTTCAACTGCACCAGCAAGCAGATGAAGGGCGCGGTAAACCAGCGCGTGTTCGACGTGCCCGCCACGGGCGCTTTTTTGCTGACCGATTACCGCGAGCAGGTGGAAAAGCTCTTTGAACCCGGCAGGGAAATCATCTGCTACCGCACGCCCGAGGAGGCCCTTGCCCTGGCCGGAGAATATCTGGAACGCCCGGCGCAACGCGAAGCCGTTGCCAAAGCCGCGCGAAGGCGCATTCTGAACGAGCACAGCTACGACCACCGCATACTGGCCCTTGCCGACAGCATGCGCAGGATCTACGGGTAGACATGAACCATGCGCCGATACTGATTCTGCAGATGCAGCGCATGGGAGATCTGGTTCTGTCCTTCCCGCTCATGGGCTGGCTTGGCGCCCGCTTTCCCGGTCATCCCCTCTGGGTTATTGGGGAACGGCATTTTTTTGAACCCCTGATGCCCCTGTCGCCCCCGGCCACCTATTTCAGCTATGACCGCCTCCCCGCCCTGCCCGACCGTTTCGGGCAGGCGGAACAGCGCTACAGCGCCGGAGAGGGGCGACAAAATCCCCAGGCGCGCGGCGAGGCCGGCGGCCAGTTCGAAAAGCTCCGGCAAATCCGCTTTCACGCCATCATCAACCTCAGCCACAGGGCACAGGCCGCCGCCCTTGCCGGGGCCCTGCGCTCGGACGCGCTCATCGGCCCCTGGATGAACGCCGACGGAGACCTGTTCATCAACGGCGACTGGCAGCTGTACCGGGCCTCGCTGACCGCCAACAATCGCTATAACCGCTATCACTGGGCCGATCTCAATGCCCTGGACATCATCCCCCCGAGCATAATGCAGCGCACACTCTGGCCGAAGCCGCGCACCAACGCCGCCCCCGGCCGGGCAAGGCCCTCGCGCGTCGGCCTCTTTCTCGGGGCAAGCGAAGCCGCCAAGCATCCTGACGCCGCTTTCTGGAGCGAACTGGCCCGCCTGCTGTTGCAAGCCGGACTGCGCCCGGTGCTGCTAGGGGGTGAAGCCGAACGCGGACTCGGGCACGCAGTGGCGCTCAATCTTGGCAGCCCGGCCCTGAATCTTTGCGGCAACTTTACGATAAGCGAACTGGCCCGTTTTATTGCCGAGCTTGATCTCTTTGTCTGCCCCGACACCGGCCCCATGCACGTGGCTGTCTGGAGCGCCACGCCCACCCTCAACCTGTCCATGGGGCCGGTCAGCCCCTGGGAGACCGGCCCCTCCGCCCCGGGGCATCACGTGCTGCGCGCCGCCCTGCCCTGCGCCGGCTGCTGGACCTGTACCGCTGAA
>JAJDJN010000085.1 GCA_030267245.1 Desulfovibrio sp. OttesenSCG-928-A18 | reverse complement strand
ATGTCCTGACCACCCATATTATCGGGTCCATGTTCGCGCTTGCCGGGCTGCCGCACCTGAACGGGGCATTGAGAGGACAAAGCCCGCTCAATACCCCGTGCGACTTTAAGCTCAGCGCAGTTTTTCCATTACCCGGCGCAGTTCCTGGGCCATCCGCGACAGCTCCTGCACTGCGGAGGAGGACTGAATCATGCCTTCAGAAGTTTCTCCCACAATACGGTTGATTTCATCAATGGAGTGATTGATTTCTTCTGAAGTGGCGCTTTGCTCTTCGGCCGCGGTGGCGATGGAGGTGACCACCGAGGAGTTGGACGAAGCCAGATCCACTATCTCCGACAGGGCCTCACCGGAAGACTGGGCAAGGGCGGTGGCTTCGGACACGCCTTTGGCTGCGTTGCCCATTTCTTCGATATTCTTGCGGGTCGATTGCTGAATGGCGGTGATGTTGCTGCCAACTTCCTGGGTGGCGGTCATGGTTTTTTCAGCCAGTTTGCGCACTTCGTCGGCCACAACCGCGAATCCGCGCCCGGCTTCGCCGGCCCTGGCTGCTTCAATGGCGGCGTTCAGGGCGAGCAGGTTTGTCTGGTCGGCGATATCGGAGATCACGTTCATGACCCCGCCAATGCTTTCCGCCTGCTGCCCGAGCTCCTGCATATTCTTTTCCATGGCCAGGGAAACCGCATTGACCATATTGATGGAGGACACGACCTTGTTGACAAGTTCCGCGCCGCCTTGGGCCTTTTGTCTGGTCAGCTCGCTCTGTTCCGAGGCCTGGCCGGCGCTGCGCGCCACTTCCAGAACTGTTGAATTCATCTGGGTCATGGCGCTGGCCGTGGATTCAACGCGGCTGCGCTGCATTTCCGCGCCTCTGGACACCTGCTCCACCTGAGCGGACAGTTCTTCGGAAGCAGCGGCCACGCGATTGGAAATCTCGGACGCTTCCGCAGCCACCTGCATGATGGTTCTTTGCGTGCTCTTGATGGCCGTCAAGTCGGTAATCAGCTGCAGCACGGAAGCGAGATTGCCCTTTTCGTCCAGCATGGGGATAGCCGTATAGCTGATATCCATCACCTTGCCCTGCGGGTGGGCGACGGTTTCCGCGTTGGCCGGGCGTTTTGTTTCAACCGCCTTGCGCATGCCGCAGCTGTCCGTATTGAAATCCTCGCGTCCGAACAACTGCATGCATGTTTTGCCCTTGTAGTCGGCCCCGGCCACTTCGCGCGCTGCCACGTTTATGTAGGAAGCCTTGAGTTCCTTGTCCAGCATGACCACCGGGGAGGGAATATTCTCGAGCACCATGCGGAAACGGTTGAGGATGGCGTTAGTTCCCCTGACCAGGGTGGAAAAGCCGCCGCTGAATTTGGAGGGATCGCCCTGCGCCTCCAGTTGGCCGAATTCAATTTCTTTTTCCAACTTCTGATAATCGGCGAGGATATTTTTCAAAGCAACGGGAATATTCTGCATGGCCTGAACCATGGAGCCGATTTCGCCCTTTTCACGCACTTTCACCGCGTAGTCAAAATCGCCGGAGGCGGTGGCATTGGCAAAGCGGGCCAGTTCGTTCAGCACCTTGATGATGCCCAAGATGATCAGCATGGCCAGCGCGATGCCGGCGATTATGGCCCCGCCGCTCACCATCAGCGTAAAATTCTGGGCCTTGCTGTTGGCGTCCAGGGTCATTTCACCATTGTCCTTCATGAGCTTGTCGACAGACGCGTTGAGTTTTGTAAGGGCGTCAACCATCTGGTGGCCAATCTTGTCGACCAGGGCCATGCGCTCGCGCAGCGAGTCGCAACGCTTGAGCATTTCATTGAGGCCGCTCTGCACGGAATCCAGATTGCTTTTGGCGTCGGCAAAAAGCTTGCGCCCGCTTTCTGTGGTCAGGGTGCCCTCCACTTTTGCCAGGGCGGCGCTGAGGGTTTTGAAAGACTCGGCGGCCAGTTCCGCTTCCCTGACCTCACGCGATTCCACAAGGCGGCCGACAGCGGCCCGGAAAGGAGATATGCCTTCAAGCACCTTGATGATGGCGGAAAGCGCCTCAACATTGCTCACGCGGATGGCTGTGCCGGCCAGTTCATCAATGCAGACCGCAAATTTTACCGCCGCCGGCTGCACCACGTTCTCATATTGCGTGACAACGCCCTCCACCTCGCTCTGAATGGCGCTAACGTGCCCCTTCAGGCTGCCCGCTTCGGCAATCATGCTTTCAATAAGCTTGCGGTTCTCCGGGATGCGCATGAATTGCTGCGCTTCTTTACCCATTTCTTCGATTTCGCCGAGTTCTTTTATCGCCGCCTGGATCAGCTTCGGGTCCTCGGAGGTGGTAAAGCCGTTTATGTCGGATACGATCTGGTTCATTTTTCCGACCATGTCACTGGCCAGAACATTCACCCGCGCCTGGCGCTGGTACTCCAAAAAGCCGTTGGACGACCGCTGCAGCCCGACATAACCGAGAGCGGCGACGATTCCCGTCAGCAGTATCATGATGACGAAGCCGGAAATAATCTTGTATTTAGTTGTCATAAGGCCTCCCGAAGCTTGAATTGGATAGGCGGCAATGCTGCCGAAGGCCGCGCCCCTATGCGTTTTCCCACAGTATATACCCACGCAGCATTCATCAATGCTCTGTTGCCGGAACGCTCAATAAAACAGTTGCGTCCTGTAACATTCAACTTTTCCAGTGTAAAGCTATCCCCATCACATATGCCTGTCAATAGAGTCCCGTGTTATTTTTTTTTCGCAAAGCTTCAGGAGTTTATTTTTGCCGATCCATGCACTGCATCGGAACAGAGCTTTCCATGACATCAGGAGTCAATCCCGGAAATTGACAAGGCACTGAGAGAACTTCGCCTCGCAGTGCCTCGTCAATTTCCGGGTTATAATCGTTGCGACAGTCGGATCAGCCGCATTTTGTATAGGCGCAGGCCGGGCAAATCAGGCAGCCCTCCTGAAAAACGAGTTCCTCGTCGCATTCGGGACAATATTGTGCACCCAGGGCGTTGCCTTCGTGCACGGATTTTTTGGACTTTAGATAGCGATTTTCCAGCACCCAGGCGATGCCGTCCGGGATGGACTGCACCTGTCCCTGCTTGCCCGGCTGAAAGACCTGCGCTTCGCCGCCAATCCCCTTGATCTGCTGCACAATCTTTTTCACATCAATGCCCGAACGCAAGGCAAGGGAAACCAGACGGCCGATGGCTTCGGCCTTGGCCGTGGTGGAGCGGCCCGATTTGCCTATGGTGGCAAAGGCTTCAAAGGGTTTGCCGTCCACTTCGTTAATGGTCACATACATGATCCCGTGCCCGGTGCGCACTTTCTGGGTAAAGCCGTATACAAGATCCGGCCTGTTGCGCACAGCGCGTTTTTTCTCTGCATCGCCGCCGTTTTTCTGCTCCCCTTCGCCCGTGCACAGCACCTGCACGCTTTTGCATCCGTCGCGGTATACGGTCACACCCTTGCAGCCCATCTCGTAGGCCATCCAGTATACACGGCGGATATCGTCCACGCTTGCGGTATTGGGCAGGTTCACCGTCTTTGAAACGGCATTGTCCGTGTACGCCTGGAATGCGGCCTGCATGCGCAGATGCCACAGGGCCTCTATATCCATGGCTGTAACGAACACCTTGCGCAGGCTTTCCGGCAAGTGATCGAGGTTGGCGATGCTGCCTTTGGAGGCCACGGTGTCCATCAGATTTTTACTGTAACAATCCGCATCCTTGAGGGCTTGTTCAAACCAGGGGTTCACCTCGACCAGACGCTCCCCATCCATGACATTTCGCGAAAAGCACAGGGCGAAGAGCGGTTCAATCCCCGAAGAGCAGCCGGCGATGATGGACAAGGTTCCCGTGGGCGCGATGGTGGTCACAGTGGCGTTGCGCAGGGGGCCGATGTCCTTTTTGGCGTAAACGGAGTCGCCATAAGCGGGAAAGGCGCCCCGCTCCCTGGCCAGATTTTTGGAAGCGGCCCGCCCCTCGTCACGGACAAAGGACATCAGCTTTTCCGCAAGACTGATGGCCTCCTGGCTGTTGTAGGGAATGCCGAGTTGGAAAAGCAGATCCGCCCAGCCCATGACTCCAAGGCCTATCTTGCGGTTCTTGCTCACCTTTTCCGTAATTTCCGGCAAGGGAAAACGCGAGGCGTCAATGACGTTGTCGAGAAAACGCACGGAGAGATCTATGGCCTGGCGAAGTTCATCCCAGTTGATGGCCTCGTCGCCCGTTTTGCCCGGCAGGTAAAAGCGCGACAAATTGATGGAGCCCAGGTTGCAGGCCTCATAGGGCAGAAGGGGCTGCTCGCCGCAAGGGTTGGTGGACTCGATCTCGCCCTGCTCCGGGTTGGGGTTGTCCCGGTTGATACGGTCGATGAACACGATGCCGGGGTCGCCGCTTTCCCAGGCTTTTTGCACCAGAATTTCAAAGACTTCGCGCGCGTTCAGACGGCCGCGCTCTTCCTTGTTGTGCGGGGCGAGAAGGGGGTAGTCCTCTTCCTTTTCCACCGCTTTCATGAATTCTTCGGTCAGGGCGACGGACAGGTTGAAGTTGTTGAACTCCCCTTCGCGCTCCTTGGCCCGGATGAACTCCATGATGTCCGGATGATCCACGCGCAAAATGCCCATGTTGGCCCCGCGCCGCGTTCCGCCCTGTTTGATCTGCTCCGTGGCCGTATTGAAAATGCGCAAAAAGGAGAGCGGCCCCGAGGCCACCCCGCCGGTGGAGCCCACACGGCTCTCCTTGGGACGCAGGCGGGAAAAGGAAAAGCCCGTGCCGCCGCCGGATTTGTGGATCATGGCGGCATGCTTCACGGCATCGAAAATCTCTTCAATGGAATCGCCCACAGGCAGAACAAAACAGGCCGACAGTTGGCCCAGACCCGTACCCGCGTTCATCAGGGTGGGGGAGTTGGGCAAAAAGCGCCAGGAGGTCATGAGTTCGTAAAAGGCTCTGGCCAGATCCTCCGTCTTCCAGGGGGATTTTTTGTACTTGCGCTCCTCCGAAGCCACCGCATAGGCCACGCGCCAGAACATGTCCTGCGCGTTTTCCAGTATCTCGGCGTTCGGGCCTTTGCGATAATACCGCTTGCCGAGCACCACGGCCGCGTTGGGGTTGATGTCAACAGGAGGTAGATCCGCGGGAACGGGGGGGATGGAATGTTTAGAAGCTGCCATGTTTTCCACTGTAATGTTAGACTGTTATAGCAAAATCATGCACAAAGCACCAGCCGAAACAGCCTAAGGCATTTTCTAGAAAAAGGCTACCAAGATAGATATATTGGCGCATAAGCGTTTACAGACAGCAGCCCCCTTAGTCTTTGGAATTTGCGGGATAAATTTTCCCGAGAAAATAATCGGCAAGCGTCCGGCAAGCGTCGGAACCGGAACAAAAACGGTCTATATACGGTACTTGGTTATTCCGACATTCCATGGTAGATAGCCGTGACCGGGTGCTTTCCGCCGCATGCCTGCCGTTGGAAGCAGCTGCACGACTTCACAGATTTCGGAGATCCCGCACAGTGACACACGTTTTTTCCTTTGGGCGCCTCTGCCTCTGTCTGCTTCTTCTTTTTACCGCCTGCGCCCTCGGCGCCTGCGGCGGCTCTTCGGCATCGCGTTCCGCCAAAGCCATACCGCAACCGCCGGCCAAGGCCGCGCAGGGGCCGGTCGGCCCCTCCATCATGCCGGACGGAACCATCATCCCCGCGCCGTTGCCCGACGGGGCGCAGCCCCTGCCGGGCGCTTCAGACCCCGCCCTTGCGGGGCTGCCTTCACCCGCGACCGGCGCGGCAAGCCCGGCAACAGCCAAAAGCCCCGTGACCCCGCCCCCGATCAAGCCCACGGCAGCCTCACGCGTCAGGGACTCCCTGGGCGGAGGCTACACGCCTGGTTCTGGTGAAGTGGCCGCCTGCTGGCTGCCCCTGGTGGAAAGGCTGCAAAAGGACCCCAATGCGAACCCGGAACTGGTCCGCTACTTTTGCTCCCTGCCGGAATATTCCCCCGCGCCCATGGGAACCAAAGTGAAAGAGCTCTTCACCTCCGCCTTTATGCGCAAACCCGGCGACAAACCGTCCGGGCCGCCTGCCCGCATCTATCGCGGGGTGGTGACGAAAGAGAACATGAAGAAATGCGAGGAGTATCTGGCGCAGCACAAGGCGACCTTTGACGCCGTGGAAAAAAAGTACCCCGTGCCCCGGGAAATCATTGCCGCGCTATTGTATGTGGAAACCAGGCTCGGCACATACGTGGGCAAGGAAAACGCCTTCTGGAGCCTGGCCTGCATGGCCGCCGCCGACAGCCCGGAAAGCATCGAGGGCGGCGTCGGCGATCTGCCGATCACGGAAAAGCACCAGGCCTGGCTGCAATCCAGGCTCACGGACAAATCCAATTGGGCCTATAACGAAATGCGGGCCCTGCTTGTATTTTGCAATACCCAGAATTTGGACCCGCACATCATGCCCGGCTCGGTATACGGGGCCATAGGCATCTGCCAGTTCATGCCCTCCAACCTGCTGCCCTACGGCGACGACGGCGACGGCGACGGGGTGGTCAACCTTTTTTCCGAAGCTGACGCCATCTTCAGCGCCGCCCGCTATCTGACCAAGCACGGCTGGAAGGCGGAGAGCAGCGTCGAGGCGCAGCGCAAGACGCTCAAGCGTTACAACAACCTCAACATCTACGCCAACACAATCCTGGCCCTGGCCGAGTCCGTGCGCACCGGGGAGGTGCAGACCGGACCGCCCGATGCGGTCAAGGTGGCGGCAAAAAAGAAATAAGCCCGGCGGCTGTGTCGCGCCAGGCTCCCCGATGGCGCAGGACGCCTTCCGGAGGGGCAGGCAAGCTGCGGCGCAAGCCACGGAACAGGAGCACCAATGAAACGTTCAAAATCCCTCTCTCTTCTTCTTATGGGCAGTATGGTTCTCGGTACCGGCGGCTGCGGCTCCGAGAACACCAGCGAAGGCATGTACACTTTCACCAGCCTTGATGAGTGCGTCAGCAGCGGCATCTTTGATGAAGCCGAATGCCGGGAATTCGCCCGGGGCGCTCTGGCCGAGACCCCGCGCTTCAACAGCCTGGCCGACTGCGAGGCCCAGTTCGGGCAGGGCGCCTGCCAGGGCGCGGGAAGCGACAAGAACGCGAACCGGCCCGGCGACGGCAGCGGCAGCGGCGGAACTGAAGTGCGCCCGCACAGCGGCTCCTACTGGATGCCCATGATGATGGGCTTCATGGCCGGCCGCTTCATGGGCGGCGGCGGCATGATGCAGGGCTCGCAGGGCCTGTACCGCGATCCGGCCGCCAGCCCCCAGCAGGGCGGGCGCTCCTTTCGCACCGCCGGCGGCGAAACGGTCAAGGCCGACGGCAAGGGGCGCGTCACCAACCCATCCCCGCGCATGACCCAGAGCATGAGCCATAACGCGAAGCCAGCGACCGGGCGCGCCGGAAGCGGCTCGCGTGGCGGCTTTTCCGGCGGTTCTTCCTACGGAGGAGGCGCCTCGTGAGGCGACTGCCCGTTGAACCCCGCCCCGGCTGGCAGGAGATAGCGGAGGAAAACGGTTTTTTCTTCCATCACGTGGACGGGGAGATCTATTGGGACGAGTCCGCCTGCTACGCCCTGAGCCTGGAAGAAATAGAAAAGGGCCTTGAGGACCCGGCCCAGGAACTTGCCGACATGTGCCTGGATCTGGCGGCGGATATCGTGAACAGCGAGGAACTGCTGCAATCCCTGGCGATCCCGGTTTTTTTCTGGGACATGATCCGCGACAGTTGGCAGCGCAACGAACCAAGCCTTTACGGCCGCTTTGATTTCGCCTTTGACGGGCACGGGCCCGCCAAACTCTATGAATACAATGCCGATACGCCCACAGCGCTGTATGAAGCTGCCTACTTTCAATGGGCCTGGCTTGAGGACAGCCTGAAACTGGGCACAATCCCGCAAGGTTCGGATCAGTTCAACAGCATCCAGGAACGGATGGTGGAATGCTTCAGTTCCTTCAAGGTGCCGGGGCTGATGCATTTTGCCAGCATGAAGGACACGGAGGAAGACCGCGCCACAGTGGAATATATCCGGGACTGCGCGGCCCAGGCGGGTGTAAAGGGCAAACAGATCTTCATGGAAGATATCGGCGTTGATGAGAACGGCCTTTTCGTAGACCCGGACGGAGTCGGCATTTACTGGCTGTTCAAACTCTACCCCTGGGAGTTCATGTGGCGCGACGAGTTCGCCAGTTACCTGCCCAAATCGGACACCACCTTTGTGGAACCGGCCTGGAAAATGGTGCTGTCGAACAAAGGCATGCTGCCCCTGCTCTGGGAGCGGCACAAAGGGCACCCCAACCTGCTGCCCGCCTGGTTCCACAACATCACTTCGGCCCCGCCCGTGCGCGATTACGTACTCAAGCCCCTGCTCTCACGCGAGGGCGCGAATATCCATGTGTACAAAGACCATTCCCAGGTCTTTGCCTCAACGGGCGAATACGGCGCCGAAGGCTACATCGGACAGGAACTCTGCCCGCCGCCCTTTGTTGACGGCCACGGGCCGGTATGCGGCGTCTGGATCGTGGGCGGCAAATCCTGCGGCCTGGGCATCCGCGAAGATAAAAGCCCC